>JBGPFL010000519.1:0-4626 GCA_041483295.1 Blastocatellia bacterium
CGGATGAAGAGTTCGTTGCCGCCGGCGGGCAGATCCTGGATACCGCCGAAGAGGTCTGGGCGCGCGCCGAAATGATCGTGAAGGTCAAGGAACCCATCGCGTCTGAATACGGCTATCTTCGCGAGGGTCTCATCCTGTTTACTTATTTACACCTCGCGCCGGCGCGGGATCTCACCAAAGCTCTGCTCGACCGCGGCGTCACCGGCATCGCGTACGAAACGATCACCAACAATCTGGGCCATCTCCCCCTCCTTACGCCGATGAGCGAGGTCGCCGGCCGCATGTCGATTCAGGTGGGCGCGACCTACCTGGAAAAGATCAACGGCGGACGGGGTGTGCTGCTGGGTGGCGTGCCCGGTGTTCTGCCGGCTCTGGTCACCATAATCGGCGGCGGGGTTGTCGGCACGAATGCGGCGAAGATGGCGGTTGGGATGGGTGCGGCGGTCCGCATAATCGACCGCGATCTCGAACAGTTGAGATACCTCGACGACATCTTCGGGAGTCGCATACGCACCCTCGCTTCGAACCCCTACACGATTGCAGAATCAGTAGCGATCTCCGATCTGGTCGTCGGCGCGGTGCTGGTGCACGGTGCGGCAGCCCCGAAACTTGTAACCCGGGACATGTTGAGGGCAATGGCTCGGGGCGCTGTAATAGTCGACGTCGCCGTTGATCAGGGCGGCTGTATCGAGACTACCCGACCAACGACTCATAGCGAGCCCACCTTCTACGTTGAAAATGTGCTGCATTATGGGGTGACGAACATGCCAGGCGCGGTTCCTCGCACTTCTACTTTCGCGCTGACGAACGTGACCTTGCCATTTGCGCTGAGGATCGCTCTTCGCGGGCTTGTAGACGCAATCAAAGTCGACCCGCACCTGAAGGACGGACTCAACACCTATAAGGGCAAGGTCGTATATCAAGCAGTTGCCGAGAATCAGGGACTTCCGTATACACCGATCGACCAGTTGATTAACTGAGAATCATGGGAATTGGGGATTGCGGATTGGGGATTGGGGATTTTGGATTGCGGATTGTCCCTCGTTCCCAACCTCTAATCTGCTTAAGGCGAGCGGTGCGACTCAATCCGCAATCCGCAATCCTCAATCCTCAATCCGCAATCCGCTGCCCACCTCGGCTTCTGCTATACTCACCAGTTCATGTACACCGAACTATTCGAGACACTCTATCCAATCAACTCTCCCAGGAAGGAGAAAGGCGTAGTTGTGACCGGGGTTGACCCCTTTGGGCTTGGCGACCAGGTCGGCATCGAAGTCGGCGACCGCGTGCTCAAGGTAAATGGCCGCGAGTTGCGTGACTTTCTCGACTGGCAGTACTACACGGGGTCCGAAGATCGAGTCGGCCTGGAGATCGTAAAGAAGTCCGGAGAGGCCTGGCGGGCCGACGTAGAAGTGGGCGAAGGCGAGATATGGGGCCTCGACTTCGAATACTTCTCTCCCCGCCAGTGCGGCAACGACTGCATCTTCTGTTTCTGCAATCAGAATCCAAAGGGCTCACGCGAATCGCTCTTCTTCAAGGATGAGGACACCAGGCTTTCGTTCCTGCATGGCAACTACACGACTATGTCGTCGATCTCCAAGGTGGAGCTGGATCGCATAGTTGAACAGCGGCTATCGCCACAGTACGTATCCGTTCACGCAACCGATCCGGAAGTCAGGCGCTATCTGCTCGGCCGCAAACGGCCTGACGATGTGATGGAAAAGATGCGCTATCTGAATGAACAGGGGATAGAGCTTCACGCTCAGATCGTGCTCTGTCCGACGATCAATGATGGGGGAGTGCTGAGGCGAACGATCGATGATCTGGCTGGTCTCTACCCCGGAATGAAGAGCGTTGCCGTTGTGCCGGTAGTCTTCACCAGGCTGCACAACTACCGCGATTTGATGAAACCCGTTACCGACGATTTTGCGCGAGATCTGATCAGCGAGATGAAGCCTATTCAGCGCGGGTTGCGAGAGCGCTTCGGGACCACATTCGTGTTCCTGGCGGATGAATTCTACTTGCGGGCCGGGCTGCCGGTCCCCGGTCGCGCGCACTACGGCGACTATCCACAAATCGAAGATGGTGTGGGCATGGTCCGGCGATTCATCCTGGAGGCGCGCAAGGCATTGAGCCGCGATCTTGCAGCGGAGCTTGGCATCGGTCGCGGTTCGCTCCATGGGACGGTAGTTACGGGCGAACTGTTCCATCCGATACTGGCGGACTTCGTAAAGCAGATGAATGAGCGGTGGGGAACGCGACTGAAAGTGATTGGCGTTCGAAACCGCTTCTTCGGCGAAGAGGTGACGGTTGCGGGACTTGTGGCCGGCTCAGATGTGCTTGCTGCACGCGATTCATTGGAAGGCCGCTTTGTCATAGTGCCAGAGCAGGCTTGCCTGAAGCAGGGCAATATCTTCCTGGACGACATGAGCATTGCGGACCTCGAGGGGGGAGTCGGCAGACCGGTGGCCCACGGTGGTCCATCGCTGGTGAGCATGATCGAGGTCGCTTCGAGCATAGGCGAGCGGTTGGCAGCACCAGCGCATTGAATAGGGTGTTCATCGGGGAGTTGAATTCTCCTCCGAGGCGAGGCCCGGCTGTTGCGAAAAGTGTGATTCTCGCACAGGCATTTGCGCTTCTGGCCAGGCGGAGTGCGATCCCTCATGATTGCACCAGCCGCCGATAACGCTCCCCAGTCGGGTCCCATCTCATATCTCCGCAGAGTTGTCGGATTTCCAATTTTTCGTTAAGCTATCCATCTTTTTGGATGGGTCACCGTGTTTCGAGGCTCAACCGATAGGGTAACTGGTAAGAACACGGGCGTTAGGCGCGGACTACAGGCTGGCATATCTGTTGCTTCGTACTTCGTTTCAGATCCAGGCGCAAAAATCCTGTAGCTTTCACTCAAGATGAAGTTCCGAAGGTTGTCTGTTACGTAGTGCTCGGGTTCCAGCTCGGTTGGGACTCGCGAGGCAGTTACCGTACCAGCCTACGAGACGTTGGCGGGCCGTCACGAACCGGCGGGACGGGTGCCGCGCTTTCCACGGTAAGACTCAATAATAATTGCGATAGAGGCCTAAACCCCAAAGGAGGACTACCTTATGAAACGAGTAGCGTCAGCGTTGCTGACACTTGCTGTTGTACTGATGAGCATCCCTGTTCTCGGTCAGGGAGTAAATCGAGGAAGCTTGAGTGGATTAATTAGCGATCCAAACGGTGCTGCTGTGAGCGGCGCCAACGTGACCCTTAAGAACCTTGCGACCGGCGAAGAGACTCGCGCCGGCACGAATTCGCAAGGCATCTTCGTCATTCCATCGCTTGTGCCGGGCAAATACTCAGCCTCGGTGGAGGCGACTGGTTTCAAGCGATCCGAGGTAACGGAGATAACTATTGAGGTCTCTCAGGCAGCCAAAATTGATGTGAAGCTCGAGATCGGGGCTGTCAGCGAGCAAGTCACCGTAACATCGGAAGCGCAGGAGACGATCAACACGACCAGCCCTGTGCTTTCAAAGACGATCAACTCAAAGCAGGTTGCGGACCTTCCGCTGCTGACCCGCAATCCGCTTGACCTGGCTCGCTTGCAGGCCGGCCTCGCGGTGAACGGAACCGATGTTCGCAACGCAGCGGTTCAGGGCTTGCGCGGCAACGCAACCAACGTCACTCAGGATGGCATTAACGCCATGGACAATTTCGTGAAGGGCAGCTCGTTTTTTGCGATCAGCTCCCCGTCACTGAACGCAACCAGCGAATTCAGCATCACGGTCGGCACGGTCGGCTCGGATGCGGGTCGCGGCGTTGCGCAGGTCTCCATTGTTACCCCGTCGGGAAGCAATGAGTTTCACGGCGGCGTCTTCTATCAGCACCGCCTCGACGATCTGAACGCCAACACGTTCTTCAATAAGGCTACCAACACACCGATAACGCACCTGCGGCAACACTTCTTCGGCGTCTCCTCTTCCGGACCGGTGTGGCTACCGAAGGTATACGACGGCCGGAACCGTAGCTTCTGGTTCTTCTCGTACGAAGGTTTCCGCGAGCCTTTTGCAGCAACGCGCAACCGCACGGTGCTCACAGACGACGCGCGGAAAGGGATCTTCAGGTACACTGGCGCGAATGGCGCGCTCACATCTGTCAACCTGCTTTCGCTCGGAAACTTCCACACGCTCAACCCGCTGACAACGGCGCAGCTCAACGCGATGCCTTCATCGAACAACGATCTGGTAGGCGATGGTCTGAACACTGCGGGCTTCCGCTTCAACGTGGCGGGGACCGATCCCAACGACAGGTACAACTTCCGATTCGACCAGGATCTGTTCAGCAGCAAGAGTCTCGGAACTCACAAGCTGGAAGTCAGCTTTCATCGCGGCCACTTCCTCCTCACGCCCGATACTTTCAACGGCCTCGAAGCGCCATTTCCAGGCGGCGCAAATGCGTTCCAGGAGTCGACTCGAACTCTTTGGGCCGCGGCCATTCACTCGACAGTCGGCGGGCACATGACCAATGAAGCGCGCTTCGGCCATCAAGAAGCGCCTGTCGGGTTTGTGCGCGAAGGATTCCCTACAGTACCTTTCATTGGTCTGGGGTCGGGTGTGACGAACTTTGATAATACGTTCCTGTCCCAGGGAC
>JBGPFL010000520.1:0-4618 GCA_041483295.1 Blastocatellia bacterium
CATCACGAGGACGGGTGTCACCCGAGCGGATGGCGGCGTTTCGTGGGACTTTACTGTGCCTGCCGCATCTGCGAAAGAACGCGAGTCCGAAGTCGAGTACACGCTGAAGCTGGTCGGCATGCGCGGCGTCGTCCGAATAGAGGACGAGCAGCGGATCGATTTCCACCGCCGTGTGAACGCCATAGTCACAACCGACAAGCCGCTCTATCAGCCGGGACAGCCTCTTCACATTCGCACTCTCGTCTTCGATCCCGGTTCCCGCCTTCCACGCTCAGCCGAACCGATCAAGGTTCAGATCAAAGACGAAGCATACAAAACAGTGTTTGAGCGCGACATCACAACCGACCGATTCGGTGTTGCGTTCAGTGATTGGATGATTCCTGCCACTGCGCCTCTGGGCAGCTACTCGATCGAGATCCAGGCAAATGATGGTGACAGGATCGGGACGGCCAATGTGCGACTCAGCCGTTACGAGTTGCCGGCCTTCGTCGCCAACGTGGACCCCGACCTGCCTTTCTATTTGCCCGGCCAGGACGCGAAAGTTAAGGTCAGTGCCCGATTCGTCTACGGCGAGCCGGTGAAGTCGGGCCATATTCGGATCGCTCGAGAGGAGTCTCGCAGTTGGAACTTCAAAGAGCAGAAATGGGATGTGACAGAAGAGGGAGTATGGGAAGGCGACAGCGACTCCGATGGCGTCTTCGCGACAACGATTCCGCTTCAGCGTGAGCACGAGGGCCTCAATGAAGAGAAGTACTACCAGTTTCGTGATCCCGAATATGTCGCGCGCTACACGGAGACTGCTTCGGGCCGAAGCGAAGAGCGCCGCTTCCGTTTGCGAATCTCAAAGCAGGCGGTACACGTCTACGCGGTCTCACCGGATGGGCGTCAGCACGCGGGCTTACCGTTGCGGTTCTACGTGGTGACCAACTACGCGGATGGTTCACCTGCACAATGCGACCTCTCGGTTTTCGGCCGAGTCGAAGAGAAGAGCCAGCCCGCATTCACCGCTCTGGCGCGAACCGACGAGCACGGAATTGCCTTGATCGAAAGCCCCCCCGCAGGCTACTTGAGCAACCTCAAGCTCGACATCTCAGCACAGGACGGGAAGGGGAAGGGCGGAACATTCGAGGATTCCATGCCGATCTCGGACGGCGAAGGACTGCGGGTCAAGACACCGCGCGCCCTGTACCATCATGGCGAGCCGCTTCGGATTGAGATTCAATCAACCGTTCCCAACATACGGCGCCTGTTCGTCGAATTGCTTGCAGACAATCGCATCATTCGGACTGAGACAGTGAAGGTGCTCGATCACCACGCAAGTATCGAGTTCGCAGCGGGCGGCGATCTGTCGGGACAGGTAACCATCGTCGCTTACGATCCCGGCGGCGGCGAAGGCGAGATGTCGGAGAGCAACGATTTCTTCGCCGCGAGAACGGTACTCTATCCCAGGAGGCGAGCGCTCGACCTGGAAGCTCGATTCGACCGGAACTCGCTCAAGCCGGGCGAGCCTGCGCGAGCTCTCTTCAGCTCAAAGGCTCCTGATGGGCGTGCGCGAGAGACCTCGCTCGGAGTGGTCGTATACGATTCGGCGGTTGAAGAGCGTGAGCGAACCGAGTCCGAATCCGGCCAGGGCCGCAACTACTTCGGCGAATACTATGCCCGCTTCTTTAATTGGTACGCATCGCTCTCGGACGTGACTCTTCGCGAACTGGAAGAGTTGGACGAGTCGCAGACCTTTCCTTCCTCCGTGGAGTTGATTGCAGAGGCCTTGTTGCAAAGCACAGGAGGCCGTTACACCTATCGATCGTATGCCGAGCGAGTTGGGAGTGACGCGTCGCGTTCGCCCTTCAGTAAGTCACTTGACCCCATTAGGGACACCATCAAGTACATTCTCGATAAACAGCCCACCGCCGAATATCCGCGCGATGCCGCGAGCCTCTTCGCTCTGCTGGCGCGACACGGAGTTGAGTTGGCCCGGACAAATGATATGTGGAGCAATCCATACTATGCGAGGTTCGATGTTCGCGACGACAGGTACACGCTGAGCGTCTTATCAGCGGGCCCGGACGAACGGCGGGGCACACACGACGACTTCGACCTGATCGAGCATCAGAAGCCGTTCTTTGACCCTGCATGGGCTCAGGAAATAAAGGAAGCCGTCGATGGATTCAACTATCGCCGCGGGCGATTGCCGCGCAACGCCGCGGAAGTAATCCTCGAGATGATGATCTCCAAAAAAGCGCGCTTCTTCTCCTTGAAGGACCCCTGGGGCGCGCCATATCGCTTGCGCTACGAACCGAGCATCACTGGACCGTCTTTCGAAATGGAGGTGCTATCTGCCGGGCCAGATCGTAAGTTCGATCAGGGCGACAGGAAGGATGACATCTCGGTTTTCAGGTTTCAGTGGAACTGGTTCCTCGGCGCGAATGAGTCGATAAGCCGTGCGCTGACGGCTCGCTTCATCGGCAGGCACCGGTATCCTGCTTCTGAAGCCGAGTTCATCATGCTGGTGAAGCAATCGGGTCTGGATTTCGCGAGCCTGCGCGATCCTTGGGACCAGCCGCTCAAGATCAGTTTCGTGGAGTCTACCCGCTATTCGGTGCGCCCGCGACTCGAACGAGTCGCTGCCACGCAAACGTCGCCTACGGTCGACAAGACGGCGCTTGAACCGGTTACCCAGCGGCTGCGTCATATCAACCTGAGCGTTTCCGTTCCGAAGGCAGAGAACAGGCCGGGCTATCCAAACGAGTTTATGGTCGCCTCATACAGCCAGGTGATCAGTGAAGAATCTCCGGCAGACGCCCTTGCTGACAGAGCCAGGCCGTCATCTTTTGATCCGAAGCCAGAGCCGCCTCGGCGCCTGAAGCCGCTGGCAACCGGCCTTGGCGGTGCTGTCACTGGAGCGGTTGTTGACGCGAACGGAGCGATCATCATCGGCGCGTCCCTCACGCTCACCAACAGCGCAAGTGGCGCCGTGCTGACCGCGACTACCGATAACGAAGGGTTCTACACTTTCGTGAGGCTTGCGCCTGGAAGCTATTCGCTGCGAGCAGATGTACCGGGCTTCAGGGTGACCGTCATTCAGAGCATAGAGGTGCGTTTGTCGACTGCAGTCACCGTCAATCTCACAATGGAGGTCGCCGGTGTCTCAGAGACGGTAACCGTAATCCAAGTAGACGGGGCCCTGCTCAATACCAGCATTTCCCGGATGCAAATCTCAGCGCTGCCTTTGAACGGCCGCAACTTCGTGGAGCTCGTACAGCTTCAGCCGGGACTCGCCCATCCCAACATCGCATCGACTCCTCGACTTCGACAGGACTTCCCTGAAACCCTGGTCTGGCAACCCTCTCTCATCACCGATTCTCAAGGTAAAGCCGAGATCAAGTTCAAGGTCGCCGATTCGATTACAACCTGGCGTATGGCCGTGATCGGCTCTACTGAAGACGGTTTGATAGGCTCAGCCACAGCCGACCTGCGAGCGTTTCAACCTTTCTTCGTCGAGCATCAGCCGCCGCCTTCTCTGACAATCGGAGATCAGATCGAGACGCCGGTGGTCGTGCGCAACTATCAGGACCGCGCCGCCGATGTGAAGGTCAAACTCGCTTCTGCGCCGTGGATGGAGCTGCTGTCAGATCGCGAGCAGCCCGTTCATGCCGGCGCGCAGGGGTCGGCGACCGCGCTCGCTTCCTTCAAAGCCATCGCCGCCGGCGACTTCAAGCAGGAGGCCTCTGCAATCGGCGGCGAGGATGGCGACCGAGTCGCAAAGCCCATAGCCGTTCGCTTCGATGGCCGCGACACCTGGCGCACCTACGCCGATCTGTTTCAACGCGAAACCTCATTCGACGTGAACATCCCCGAAGATGCGATATCAGGTTCATCACACGTCGAGATGAAGGTCTATCCGGACCTGTTCGCTCATGCGCTGGAGGGGATCGAAGGCATCGTGCGCCGTCCTCACGGCTGTTTGGAGCAGACGACCAGCGCGGGTTACGCCAACCTGATCGTGCTTCAGTACCTGAAACGCACGGGCCGCCCACTCCCTTCAGTAGAGCAGAAGGCCTCGCTGAATCTCGCCGAGGCGGTCGCGCGTATTCGGTCCTTCGCTGACCCAGAGGGGGGCTACTTCTACTTCAGTGGGAATCCGGCCAATCTTGCTCTAACTGCTTATGTCTTGCGATTCCTGACCGAAGGTCGCGAGTTCGCGACGGTAGATCCGATGGTCATCGAAGCCGCGAGGCAGTATCTGGCGCGAGGCCAACGTGCGGACGGCGCCTGGGAGCCCGGCAGATACTATGGGGAACCGACAACCCGTGAGGAGACCGCGCGGCTCACGGCGCTGGTTGCACGCGCCCTCGCAGCTTCCGAGCCAACCGCCCCGGAGAAGGCGCAGCCCTCAAGCCACTCGCTGCCAAATCGGGCCGGCAATGTGACAATGGCGCTGGGCCGCTCGCTCGATTGGTTGGCAAAGGCCACGCGCGAATTCGATGATCCCTATGCGCTCTCGCTCTATGTGCTTGCGGCACACGATGCTGGGCGTGCCGCCGCCGCTCGCGAGTCTGCGCAGGCCCTCGTGGGTTTGGCTAAGCCTGAGGCTGGCGGCTTGTTTTGGGATCTTCAA
>JBGPFL010000521.1:0-4616 GCA_041483295.1 Blastocatellia bacterium
AGTCAACTCCTTTATGCTTTCATCGGTACGAGCCTGCGAACGAGTCAACTCCTTTATGCTTTCATCGGTACGAGCCTGTGATTGAGCCAACTCCTTTATGCTTTCATCGGTACGAGCCTGCGATTGAGTCAACTCCTTTATGCTTTCATCGGTACGAGCCTGCGATTGAGTCAACTCCGACAACTGAGCCTCCGTACGAATCTGCGCATCGACTAGAGCGGCAATCTTACCGCCTAGACTGGCCATGTCCTCGTGTAAGCCGTCGACCCGCCGGTCGCTGCTATCCATGCGTTCATCCATCGACCGGGCGAGCTCGGCAAACGTGCCAAACGCATTCTCGAGCCTGGCAACATGAACCTCAGTACGGATCTGCGCATCGACAAGAGCCGACATCTTGACGGTCAGAACGGAGATTTCCCCTTCTATGCCGTCCACCCGCCGCGCGCTGCTATCCATGCGTTCATCCATCGACTTGGCGAACTCGGCGAACGTAACAAACGCATTCTCGAGCCTCTCCATCTGAACCTGAGTGCGAATCTGCGCGTCGACTAGAGCGGACACCTTGCCAACTAAAGCGGTCATTTCCTCGTACAAGCCACCCACTAGCCGGTCATTTCTTTCCAAACGTTGATCGATCTTGCGGAAACGGGCGTCATCGTTCTCCATTGCGAATTCCCTGCCTCCTGTGGTTTTCAAGTCTTTGAAGACCATGCTCTGGGCCGATGGAGCGACCGGCGCCTTCCCCGTGTGAATTGCCTCGACTGAGTTGCCAATCCTAGCAGAGGGAACTTGAAGTATAAAGCTTGCGCTCAACTCGCCGCCGCGGCTGCGAGTCGCCGTCTTAGATAGGTGGGAAGCGGCTGAAGAAATGCGATTCTCGAATTGTGATTTCGAATATTAGCGATTATCCTGACCTTCCCGTGTGGCCTCTGTTTCTTGATATGCCGAAAAGCAATCCGAACCAACGATGGCTCATCTGCGCAATGCTGGCGGCATTCACTCTCGGCTTGTATCTGCAGGTCGCCGCGCACGACTTTGTTAGCTACGACGACGATGTCTACGTCACCAGCAATGCTCAGATTCAGACCGGTCTGAACGGAGAGAACGTCGTCTGGGCGTTCACCTCGACCTCTGCGGCAAACTGGCATCCGATCACCTGGCTCTCTCACATGCTCGACTGCCAGCTCTATGGACTCAAGCCTTCGGGTCATCACTTCACGAATCTGTTGATCCATCTTTCAAACGTGCTGCTGCTGTTCTGGCTGTTGCAGGTGATGACCGGAGCGATCTGGCGCAGCGCCCTGGTAGCGGCCTTGTTCGCGCTGCACCCGCTCAACGTCGAGTCGGTCGCCTGGATAGCCGAACGCAAGAACCTGTTGAGCACGCTGTTTTGGATTCTCACGCTTTGGGCCTATGTCTGGTATGCGCGAAAGCCCGAACTAAAGCGCTATCTGGCGGTGCTCGCGCTGTTCGCTCTAGGCTTGATGTCCAAGCCGATGGTTGTCACCCTGCCGTTTGCTCTACTCCTGCTCGACTACTGGCCCCTCGAGCGACTCGCTTTGCGGCCGACCGAACCTGATAACAACAGCGCTCGCGCGAAACAGGGTAAGCGGCCGGCTAAGAAGCCGAAACAATCCGAGGTGAAGACGCACTATCCGCGCCAAACCCCGGGGCGGCTGATAATGGAGAAGGCGCCGCTGCTATTGTTGGCCGCCACCAGCAGCGTCATCACCGTGATAGCGCAGAAGAAGGGCGGAGCGGTAGGCGCCGTCGAAGCATTTCCAATCAGCGTTCGGCTGACCAATGCGGTGGTCTCATACGCCGGTTATCTGGGTCAGATGATCTGGCCTTCCGGACTCAGCGTGCTCTACCCTCACCCCAACGGAGCTCTGCCCGCGTGGGAGATCGGGTTATCGGCGCTCGCGCTTCTGAGCATCACTGCACTGGTGGTGTGGCAAGCAACACACTATCGATGGGCGGCGTTTGGTTGGCTGTGGTATCTCGGGACTCTGGTGCCTGTTATCGGTCTGGTACAGGTTGGCCTTCAGGCAAGGGCCGACCGCTATGCGTACGTTCCGTTGATAGGAGTGTTCGTTGCCATCGTGTGGGCAGCAGCGCAGTATGCAGGCAACGTGACCTCGCGCAGGAGATGGCTGATCGGCCTCAGTCTGAGCATCCTCGCCTGTCTCGCGATCGCGGCGAACTTGCAACTGCAGCACTGGCGCAACAGCCTGGCTCTGTTTCAAGACGCGATCGACGTCACCAACAACAACTATGTTGCACACAACAATCTCGGCGAGTTGCTGGCCGGGGGAGGCCGGCTGGAAGAAGCGGCATCCCACTTCAACAAAGCCCTGGAGATCAACCCTCAGTTCGATCAAGCGCTTCACAACTCAGGAATGATGCTCGTACAGCAGCGCAAGCCGCAGGAGGCGATCGAACAATTCTCAAAGGCGGTCGAGATCAACCCGAACTTTCTGGAGGCCTACAACAAGCTCGGCGCAGCACTGGCAGAGACGGGGCGGCTCGATGAAGCGGCGGTAGCTCTTTCCAAAGCCCTGGAGATCAATCCCAGACACCCTACGGCACATGCGAATATGGCATTGGTACTCGAGCGCCAGGGCAAGCTCGACGAAGCGGTCACTCATTACTCCGAGGCGCTGCGGTTCATGGTTAACAGCGCAATGACCGCCCAGACGCACTATCGACTCGGCAATCTGTTAGCCAAGAAAGGCGACAGGGAGCAAGCCACGGCGCACTATCGCGAGGCATTGAGAATAAAGCCTGACTACACCCAGGCTCAACAGGCGCTGGAGAGCATTCTGGAGAATCCTACCTCGCCGCAAGGTATCACGCGCCAATAACGCCGTGACTGATTCGCGAATTCGTTCTACTATCTACAACGAATTGATTGCGTGGGCCCGAGCGGAACTGAATACTTCAGCGATAAGAGGTTGGAGAAGGGCACCTTGCTCCCTTGCCACCACCGTCAGGACCAGGTAACTGCGAGATACCATAGCCTCTGAGGGGTAGCCCTGGCGCCAGGGGGCGCACGGATGATTTCGGTGAACAAGTCGCTGAGTCTGATCTCTTCTTTGTATCTGAGTGCCTCAATCGCACGGCCCGGGTCAGGCGGCTTACTCGACTGAAGCCTATTCGATTTGGACGATCACACTCGAGGAGATCCAATGAGCAATAACGAGAGAAGCAAACTGGTAACCGAAGGAGTGCAGCGGACACCCAATCGCGCGATGCTGCGCGCCTGCGGGTTCACCGACGAAGACTTTTCCAAACCCATCATCGGTGTGGCCAACGGCTACAGCACTATTACGCCGTGCAATATCGGACTGAACGGCCTGGCCGAGCGTGCCATCAGCGCGCTGTCGGCCGCGGGCACGATGCCGCAGGTCTTCGGTACCATAACCGTAAGCGACGCCATTTCGATGGGAACCGAAGGCATGAAGTATTCGCTCGTCTCGCGTGAGGTCATCGCCGACTCGATTGAGACGGTGTGCAACGGCCAGCGAGTTGACGGACTGGTTGCGATCGGCGGCTGCGACAAGAACATGCCCGGCGCAATGATCGCGATCGCGCGGCTCAACATTCCCGCCATCTTTGTCTACGGCGGCACCATCAAATCCGGGCACTACAAAGGTCAGGAGCTCACAGTCGTCAGCGCCTTCGAAGCCGTCGGGCAGTACAGCGCCAGGAAGCTCCCGGAGAGCGATCTTCTCGAGATCGAACGGCGCGCGTGCCCCGGTGCGGGTTCCTGCGGCGGAATGTTCACTGCCAATACGATGTCGTCCGCGATTGAGGCTTTGGGGATGAGCCTGCCCTACTCGTCCACGATGGCCGCTGAAGACTTCGAGAAAGCGGACAGCGCTGCAGCGTCGGGCGAGGTACTGGCTGAAGCTGTCCGCCGCCAGATCCTTCCGAGTCACATCCTGACGCGCAACGCATTCGAGAACGCGATCAGCGTGGTTATGGCGGTGGGAGGCTCGACCAACGCGGTGCTTCATCTACTGGCGATCGCGGATGCAGCGAGCGTTCCGTTGACGATCGACGACTTCGAAGAGATTCGCGGGCGAGTACCCGTGCTGTGCGACCTGAAGCCTTCGGGTCGATACGTGGCTACAGACCTGCACAAAGCGGGTGGAATCCCTCAGGTGATGAAGATGCTGTTGGCGAATGGCCGTCTGCACGGCGACGAGTTGACGATCACGGGGCAGACGATTGCGGAAGTCCTGGAAGACGTGCCCGCCGAGCCGCGCTCCGATCAGGACGTCATCAGACCATGGAATGATCCGATGTACGCGCACGGCCACCTTACGATCCTGAAAGGCAACCTTTCCACCGAGGGTGCGGTTGCGAAGATAACCGGGGTGAAACAGTCGAAGATCACCGGCCCGGCTCGCGTCTTCGAATCCGAAGAGGCTTGCCTGGATGCGATCCTGTCAGGAGGCATCAAGGCAGGCGATATCATCGTGATTCGTTACGAAGGTCCGAAGGGCGGGCCAGGTATGCGCGAGATGCTTGCGCCTACATCGGCCATCATAGGCGCGGGGCTTGGAGACTCTGTCGCGCTGATAACCGATGGACGGTTCTCGGGTGGGACG
>JBGPFL010000522.1:0-4604 GCA_041483295.1 Blastocatellia bacterium
AACTCGATTCTCCTGTCGCATGTCGAAGTGGCACAGGGACGCTACATAACCGACTTTGATGAAGAGAATCGCAAAGACGTCTGTTTCCTGGGCGCCGAAGTTGCCGAGGGACTCTTCGCCGAGATCGACCCCCTTGGCAAACAGATCAAGATTGGCCGCGACACCTACTCTGTGATTGGAGTGGCCAAGAAACTGGGTGCGATCCTTGGGCAGTCTCAGGACAACTTCATCCAGCTTCCGCTCCTAACCTTCTATAAGGCCTTTGGCCAACGTACCTCGCCGACCTTTCTGATGAAGGTGCGCGCTCGCGACGGAGTTCCGCCTGAGAAGGTGCAGGACCAGGTTCGCGTCGTGATGCGCACTCGGCACAAGCTCGATTACAACCAGCCGGACGATTTCTCGATCTCGAATGACGAAGTGACCCAGCAATTATTCGGCGCGATCATCGGGACGGTGGCGGTGGTGGCATTCCCGGTCGTCGGCATCTCTCTGGTCATCGGCGGGATCGTGATAATGAACATCATGCTTGCGACTGTCACGGAGCGGACCCGCGAAATAGGGATTCGCAAGAGCCTCGGGGCGACTCGTCGGGATATCCTGGTGCAGTTTCTGGTTGAGTCTGCCATGCTGTCGGGACTTGGGGGAGTACTCGGGTTATTGCTGGCGGTCGGCGTGATGACCATCGTAGGCCACTATGCGCCGGTGCCCGTAGCGATTCCGCTGTGGGCACCAGTGGTCGCAATATCGGTCTCGACTATGGTGGGACTGTTCTTTGGGATCTATCCGGCTAAGCGGGCGGCCAGTCTCAACCCAATCGTGGCGCTGAGAGCAGAATAGTTTTCAGTTTTCAGTTTTCAGTAGTCAGTTGCCACGGACAACTGAGCAACTGAGCAACTGAAAACTGAGCAACTGAAAACTGACCATGCACATACAAGAAATAATCGAGAACGTTCTGATGGCTTTCGACACGCTTCGGACTCACAAGGTTCGCTCGGCGCTCACCATGCTCGGAGTCATCGGGGGAACGATGACCGTCATAGCGATCTCCTCATTCCTGACCGGCCTCCGCGAGTTCGTGCTGGAACAGACAAAGCGGTTTGGTCCCGATCTGGTCTTCGTCTCCAAGTTCGATAACATTGGCATCCGATTCAGCCGGCCATCTCAGGCAGAACGGACTCGAAAAGAACTGACTGTCGACGATGTTCGGACCATTTCCGAGCTGCCTTCGGTGATGGGTGCAAGCCCGTCAATGCTTGTCGGTTCGTTCGCTCCGATTGGGACTCAACCTGTCGTCAAGTATCGCGGAGTCGAAGCGAACCGGCCGTTAATCTTCGGCGTCTGGTCGAACTACGATGAGGTGCGCAATGTTTACATAAGATCGGGGCGCTTCTTCAGCGCCCTCGAGCAGGAGCACAGGGTCCAGGTAGCAATCATAGGAGCGGCAATCGCTGAGAGTCTGTACCCCGGACTCGATCCACTCGGCCACGAAATGGAAGTCGAGGGGCAGATCTACCATGTGATCGGTGTGTTGGAGAAAGCGCCGGGGGATCTGTTTGGTGGAGACCCCGTAGAAGACCGCCAGTTGCTCGTGCCGTTCGACACGCTCAAGCGGGCTCATCCGGAGATCGACGGCATCACGATTACCGTCCGCGCGAGGGAGAATCAGTTCGGCCGGATGACGGATGAGATAACCGAGCTTCTCAGGCGGCGTCGCGGTGTCTCGGCGAGCAAGCCAAACGATTTTGGCATCAGTTCGCCGGGGAGCATCTATGAAGTGATCAGTCAGATTGCCGGGGTCGCCAGCCTGATCATTTTCCCGCTGTCGGCGGCAGGATTGCTGGTGGGAGGGATCGGGGTGATGAACATAATGCTGGTGTCGGTGACGGAGCGCACTAAGGAGATCGGCGTGAGACGGGCGATCGGGGCGCGCAAGAGCGATATCATCTGGCAGTTTTTGACCGAGGCGATCACTCTGACCGCGGTTGGCGGGGTGATAGGAATTCTAATAGGGTGGTTGGTAAGCCTGGCTCTGAGACAACTCGCCCCAACTCTTCCGTCTGTGATACCGCTGTGGGCCGTGGTGCTCGGTTTTGTGGTCTCGTGCAGCGTTGGGCTGATCTCGGGCTTGTGGCCCGCGATTAAGGCAGCACGGCTCGACCCAATCGAGGCGTTACGTTATGAATGAGTGATTCCAATTAGGGACTTCTGCCCCACGGAGCGACTGCCTCGAGTGGGGAGAAATGCCCCAATCGTGGCTGTCTGGTAGAAGCGGGGCCTTAATTCATCACTACGTGATAGCCGACGCCGCGCGACGCGGGTTGCTGCGGTTCCCGGGACTCGTGGCGGTTGGATTCGTCCAACAACATGACCAGGCTGCACTCTAGATCCGTGTAGGATGAGACATATAGCACGGGTCTAATGCCTTTAGAGGCGCGCTGCGAGAGCATCTGCTCAAAGATGTCAACTATGTCTACGTCCTGGTTCTGGTGTCTTAAGATCATTCATGTTCTCCGTTCTGCTCAATACACGGTCCCTCTCATCTGAATGGACTGCAACAACCGTGCCGCTCCAGGGGCGATCATTGTTTGGATGCCGTTGAGCGTAAACCAGGTAGACCGTCTGGTGAAACCGGGATACCTTGCTGAGTCCACTCCATTAGAGTGGAGGATGTCGCGAGAAAATACATGGGCGACAGTACTCAGTACGAACAGGGGCCCTGACTTGGATCTATGAAGAGTTGTTCCCGAAAGCCAGGATCTGGAGTTTGCCTTTCTCCGCTGCGAGACAGGGCTTTTCATTCATGCGTGTGTAGTCAAATGTGGTGTGCGGCCGCCCACGCGGTTCACAAAAGAAGAGTGCGGCGAATTACGGGGCTGACCGCTCGTTCGAGCGCTCCCCGCCGATCCAGCCGAAGTGCGGTCTGATACCTTATCTACCTCCGCCGCCAAAGACCAGGGCAACCAGCACGCTAAGCAGCACAACCACCAGCCATAAACTCACCACCAGCGTAGCAGTCTTACGCCGCGTTATCTTCCGCGAACCGCCGATTGCGGCCAGTCCGATAGCCAAAAGGACAATGGACCATATGGTGAAGAGGTCCAGTGATGAGGCAAGTGCCTTGAGCGCTGGCGAGGTCCCCGATCCCAAAAACACCCCAAGATTCGTCGCGCTGATAGTGCTTGGATCCATCGGGTTCATCGTGTCGAAACTTTCGCGATCCCGCACCATCAAGGAGGCATTGGTCACGACCGCGTTTACCGCGCCAACAGCGCAGGAAGTCCACGCGACCGCCGACAGAACCTTCTTAAAGGTGGTCTGGGCCTGCATGAGCATCATCCCAAGCGCATAGATGCCCGCTTTTATCAGGAACCAGATCGGAACGATTGCGACGAATCCCAACGGAAAGAACTTGCCAATGACTTCCTGAATCTTGACCTGCTGCTGAATCGCCGCTTCGGGCGGCATCTCCCCGCCACTCTTGTTTACCCGCTGTCTGATCATGTCCCGCGTAATCCTGTTCCAGTCCGGGTTAACCCACCAGTTGACAAACAGGCTGCCGCAAGCTCCAAGGACGATCGCGATCACCATCGGAGCGAGCCACGTCGGTTTGCGATTGATGTCCTCAAAAGTCTCACCGGGCGAGAAGAGTACGCCGATCAGTCTCTGTAGTGGACCTAATCGCGCCGGCTCCGGTTGCGGAGTGTGGGTTTCTATGTGAGGTGTCCCGTAATCGGGTATCCCGGATTGTAACTGGCTCTCTGGTTGGCTCATTTTACTTGCTCCCCTGATACTCGATGAATTGTGTTTAAGGCGCCCGGCGTGACGAGAGCGCACGTTTGATACTGACGCGGAGAGACTACTACTGTTTTGCGCTCGGTGCAACGACCATACAGGCCACAAAGTGTCCGGGTGCTACCTCCACCATCTCAGGCTCGGACTCGGCGCAGCGCGACTCGGCAAGCGGACATCTCGTGCGAAAGCGGCAACCCGAGGGCGGATTGGTTGCCGTCGGCATCTCGCCCGCAAGCGGCAGTCGCTCGCGCTTCGCGTCCGGGTCCGGAACGGGAATGGCGGACAGCAGTGCTCGCGTGTAAGGATGCTGCGCGTTCTTGAATATCTCTTCGCTCGATGCGACCTCAACCAGCTTCCCGAGATACATTATGCCGACCCGACTCGAGATGTGTTCGACCACCGAGAGACCATGCGATATGAACAGGTAGGTCAACCCCAGCTTCTCCTGCAAATCCTGGAGCAGATTGACCACCTGCGCTTGCACCGATACATCGAGAGCGGAGACCGGCTCATCACACACGATGAACTTTGGGTTGAGCGCCAGCGCCCGGGCGATTCCGATCCGCTGCCGCTGGCCCCCGGAAAACTCGTGTGGGTATCGCGTCGCGTGCGCAGGCTCGAGGCCGACCAATTGCAGGAGTTCCGCGACCCGCGAGCGCCGCTCTCTTCGGGCCGCCGTGCGGTGGATGATCAGCGGCTCTTCTATGATCTCTCCGACCTTCATTCGCGGGTTGAGTGATGAATAGGGATCTTGAAATATTATCTGCATGTCGCGGCGGCGCCGCCGGAGTTCTTCGGAACCGAGCGCTAAC
>JBGPFL010000523.1:0-4593 GCA_041483295.1 Blastocatellia bacterium
AGATCTAACCTCGCGCGCTCGACCCCGTCTACGTCAACCCGCAACAAGCCAGCCGAGAACCTCCTGCGTCGAGCCGCTTGCTCGGCGAGTTGGCTTGCGACGCGACTCAACTCCTCTTCGTTGAGCGCAGGCGGATGGCGCCGGTCTCCGCTCGACCCCTTTTGATTCTTCCTGTCATCCGGCAACAAGAAGAGAGGAATCTCCAGGCGCCAGTCTGGAGAATCGAGAGCCAGGCTTTCAGTCAATCTCTGATAGCAGTCCGGATGAAGCACCGCGTGAATTCGATTCACTTCGATCAAGTGCTCTTCGTCCGGATCGCTGCCTCTGAACGAGAGATGAGGAATCTCGATCGTCGTTGGATCGAAAGCGGCAGGCACCAGGCATGGAGTTGCCCAGGGCGCGAAGCGATTCAAGCACTCTTTGACCAGCCCCGCATGCCGGTCTGAGTGCTCTTGAGGTTGAAACCTCTCCTCGCCGCGATGGCCTCTCAGTATGTTCACAAGACTGCCGAAACGCTCTTTGATCTCCCGCATCATGCGTCCCTTGCGAGAGCGGTAGTAGTAGTCATCCCGGAATCGCTCCGGGTCTTGAACCACTAAGTTGTAGATGTCCATTGTTTCGGCCGTCGAATAGTTGTGAAGCAGGCGGCTGAAGCCAAGCGTGACGTAGAACGAGTTCCGCCTGAGGCTAATCTTAACCAGGTGTTTGATGAAATGAATAATCATGTCTTCCTCGTCAACGGTGGTTGCGCTGCCCGGCTGTTCCATTTGCCTTTCATAAGGTTCTGATTCGACATAGACGAGGCGCTGAAGCAAGTGAAGCTGGCCGAGGGATACCTTGGTTCTGAATCTGTCGCGCCTGATTCGTTCGGCTGATGTCCGACCCGCCGGGTCATAGTAGAGTCGCTTGTCCTGGGCGGCTGCAGCCACCTCGACCTTAGCCAATGCATTCGTTGCTATTTCCAGACTGGTTGGCTTATCAGGGTAGATGAAATATGCAAGCTGAAACGCTCTTGTGAACATTTCAGAAACGGGCGGATTCACTCGCATACCTTTTCTCCAACCCCTTGTGCTGATTGCCGACAATCCTGATGAGACGGATCCCCAAACACTGCCATTCACTTAGCCGATTATACACGGGTGCAATAGTCGGACTCACTGCGACAATATGCTCTTGACTCCTTCGCTCCACTTGGCTCGGCGAGCGCCCATCTCATTAACACCTCACTTCAGTGAGGTGGCGCTCGACTGGCGGAGCCCCCAACCGTTTCAACGGTTTTCCTATCCTGGAATCCGAAGACAGTCGAGAGGACTCCGCGCCCAGCCATACACCTCGATGAATCGAGGTGTTGATGAGAACCTAGGTTGCCGCGACCTCGAGTCCCACTTCTAATTTGCACGCATCATACACCCCGAGCCTCCAGCTCTAGCGTGGCATTTTCGGAATTCGGGAAATGACACGCTCTCGGGCAAACGGGAGGCCCATACTGCGCCTGTATTCGAGTTCGCCGGTGCAACGTAGGCGTTAAGGAACTGAGGATGTTTGTACGGGAACACACCGACAAACACGGCCTCGAGACGCGAGCCGAGATGACAACTTTGGTCTAACACGAAACGAGGGAGTGAAAGATGAAAATACTGATTGACTCTATTTTGAGGTTCGCCGGTGCGTGCTGGCCCGCCTTGTTCGTCAGCTTCACACTCGTAGCCTCCAGTCTGCTCTGGCCTTCTCCAACCCACGGTTCTTCCGCTAAGTGGAGGACAAGCGATCCTAACTGCAGTCCTGCTAATCGGCCCAGATTTGAAGATGATATTGAAGGGTACTTCGATTGGTGGGAAAACTGCAGCACGGATGAGACGGAAGCTGAGCCACCGCCCCCGCTCAGGTGCAAGCCGGGTGAACGAAGAAGGATCGAGTCGCGGGGAGAATGCTGGGAACAGATATGTGTTGGCGGCCTGTTGCAGTTTATCCCTTGCGAGGGATCGAGACCAGTTAAGCCCGAACTCCCGCGCATCCAGGCCATAAGGCTCAGAACCGATGGTTACACCCTGCTCGTGCAAACAAGGCAGGGAGTACGAGAACAGAGAATCGTGCCGAAGGAAGTGAGACTGTCACCCCTCTTTCGCGCGATGGTTCAAGGTGCGAAGTTGCCAACGGAAATGATTCGCGAGGTTCCTGGCGGCTTCTGGGCGACTCTACCTAAAAGGCCCGCCCGCAGATAACACAATCCTGGCGTAAGGAAGACTCACCCCCGGTAGGCGCAGCGAAAAGACTCTGGAGCGGCATCAAGAGGCCTCTTAACTCGCTATCGTCCTCAACAATGTCTGCCCTGAGGAGAATCGACCCCCGGGATTGGTGTTTGCGAGTTCAAGAAAGCGAGCATTCTTTTGCCGGTGCAAGCACTTCTCAAGAGGGAAGGGGCGAGGCAGAATCGATGCCCGACGTGTTCGAGTGCGACCCGCGTCCTCAGATGATTTAGCCCTGTGGGCTAACGGGTCCCTTACAGCAGCTTCAGGTCGCGCACAGCGATCGGGAGCAAAGGAGCAAACCATGTTTCGCCGATTGTATACGTTTATTCTATTGAGCATCATCGTGCTCACTATCGTCGTTCTTGAAACTGCGGCTATGCAGCATGAGCGGAGTCTTGATGCTTACACGGATGACTTTGAGTCGCGTGGGTCGGCCCACACTGGGCCGGGAATCGCATTCGAATGGGTGCCGGCCGATGTCTCGAGTTCGCGATCGGGCAGAAAGTTCCTGGGCCAGTTCGCCAATCAAGACGTCTCTCTGAGACTCAGAGGATTGCCGATGCACTCCAGGGTCTCGCTCTCGTTCGATCTGTATGTGATTGGCAACTGGGACGGCAACGGTAACGCAACCATGCTCGGACCCGACATCTGGGAGTTGAGCGCGGGTGGAGGATCGCCGGGAATATTGATGCGCTCGCTGGCGCACACGACGTTTAGCAACTACAGGTCGTGGGCTGACCCGGCCCAGGCATATCCGGGTCGTTATCCCGGTGGCAGCAACAATGGATGCACGGGCGCCGCCGAGGTCGGCACGCTGGGGTACGGCGATCACAACGACTCTGTGTATCACTTGACCTACGAGTTTGCGCATGAAGCAACGGCACTGGCTCTGAAGTTCTCTTCGCGAGTGTCCTCGCCTGAACAGGAGAAGTTTGGAATAGACAATATCCGGGTGACCCTAAGATACGAGGGGCACGATGCTCCCCACGTCCCGCATGTTCCATCGGAGGCGGGGCATCGAGAGGACATCCAGACGCCGGACCTTGTGTTAGTGCAAGGGGCAGATCTTATTGCGGAAGCGGCTTGCGGCTCCTGGCCATCAAGACTCTTCGTCGACGTCATTATCAAGAACATCGGCAGCAGTCCGTCTCCGGCATCGGTGTCGACCGTTAAGATGGACGGCGCCTTTGGCTCGCCGCAGTATCTTAAGGCCCCTCCTCTGGATCCGGGCGGGTTCTACAAGCAGCGACGCCTCTTCTCTGCCAGTTGCCCGACACCGGATTGTCGATTCACGATACTGGTGGACCACGCGGGCAACATCCCTGAGCTGAATGAGGCAAACAACACGTTAACTAGCTCATGTAGATCGCTGGGGCCAATAAGAGAACCTCCCAGTCGTCGCAAGAACCCTTGAGCCATCTCTTACGACTTCGCTCGCAAATCAGCGGGACCATTAGAAAGGCTGCCAAACGCCAACAGGAGACAGAAATGAAACCTTCAATGAAATTTGAGAACCTTATTAGTTTACCAGGCCACGAGCGCATCTATGACATTCAGACAGCGGTTGCCGATAATCGTAAGCAGGAAACCACCAGTAATCTGCTAAGACGACTCCCGAGCTTATTCGCACGTGTTCTTGCATTGGCTTTACTTTCGCTCCTCGCTCCCGCGGTGTTTGCCGGCCCGCCCGAGAATACACCAGTCTGGCGGGCCCAGCTTAGAGTTCGGGTAGCTGATGTGTCAGATGCGGGAACCGACGACGGAGTAAAGGTTGAGCTGAATAGTCGCAACGTCACCTGGCTCGATTACGCCAGGGACGACTTCAAACGCAACGACGAATTTACATACGATCTGGCGCTGGCCGACGTCAAGAACCCCGGGTCGCCTCCCAGCATTAGCAGGCTGAGCGACATAACCCGCCTGACTATCGAAAAGACGGGAGACGACGGACTTTGCCTGAAAGAGATAGATTTGAGGATTGACGGGAGATCGATCTATCGAGAGGTATTCGAGGGTCCAGGCCTGTGGCTTGACAGTGATCAAGGTCGGTCTCGTCGCTACAGTGTTGCCTCCGCCCAACTGCGTCAGAACTCGCATTGGCAGATCTATCCACCGCTATCATTTCCCCGAGATCTGCCACGAGTGTTTTCCCGAAACGAACTCGAGAGCCGCATTGAGAGTTTGATCGGCACATTCATCCACGGCAATCGACTTTACTGGGGCCACCTTCACGGCCGCGGCGTGGAGGTCACAAAGAGAGACGACCAAACACTGCATGTGGATCTGGACCTGGCGGTGGAGGTGCCCGGCTTTAACCCGGAGGTAGACATCGACTTCGATCTTG
>JBGPFL010000524.1:0-4583 GCA_041483295.1 Blastocatellia bacterium
CAAGGCCACGGGCAACGAAGCCAAACGCGCGAGCTGCGACTCCTCCGAGCGAGCCATCTTTCGATATTCGAAGTGGCCGACTCAGGCGGTGACTTACAGACTGGGCAAGGATGAGATATTCGCGCTTCGCAAAGAATCGGCGAAGCTGGCAGGTAAGAAATTCTCGCCGAAAGCATTTCACCTGCTGATCATGAAGCAGGGAAGGATTCCAGCCGGCTACTATCGTGAAGAGTTCCTCAAGAAGATGCGTTGAGAAATGCGAAATGCGAAATTCGAAGTGCGAAGTGCAAAGTGTGAATTTCGCATTTCGCACTTCGAATTTCTCAGTGCACTCCCCGCTTGCTGATCCTGTAGAGCTTCGAGGCGGTTCGTATGATCAAGCTCCCGTTCACGATCGCAGGTGTGGCCATACACATCTCGTCGAGGCTGTTCTTACCCAGAAGCTTGTACTCGGGGCCCGCCTGCAACACGAAGGTGTCCCCGTCTTCACTGAGGCAGAAGATCTTGCCGTTGTAGGCCCAGGGTGACGACGTGTATGCGCCGGCGGCCGGGTCGATACGCTGCTTTCCGTAAATCTCTTTCCCCGTCTTCGCTTCGTGACAAGTGAAGAAACCCCGATCGAGCAAGGTGTAGTAGTAGTCTCCGTAGACCACCGGCGTCGGGTTATAAGGCCCACCCTGAGGCAGGTACCAGGAGATGTACTGATTGGTCTTTTGATCGGCTTTCAGAGTTATGTCGCCTGAGGCGCCCGGCTTGATTGCGTAGACGGGTCGCACGGCGTCATTCACGTAACCCGAGCTGATGTAGACCATCCCGAACTTCGAGAACGGCGTTGGAATAGAGATCGAAGACATGCCGCCCATCTCCCATAGCAGCTTGCCATTCAGGTCGTACGATCTGATCTTCTTCGTGCCGGCTGTGACGATCTCTGTGCGCAGTTCGTTCTCCCAGATGTAGGGCGTGGACCAGTTGCTCCCTTCTTCGCGATCAACACGCCAGATCTGCTCGCCTGTCTTCTTGTTGAGCGCGACGATGAACGCCTGGGTCTCGTTGTCGTTCACGATGTAGATGCGGTCCTTATAAAGCACCGGTGAGGCGGCGGTGCCCCAGCCGTAACGCGTTTTGAAGGGTCCCAACTCTTTTTTCCAGAGTTGCTTTCCTTCCATGTCGTAGCAGTACAGGCCGACGTTGCCGAAGTAGGCATAGACTCTCTCTCCGTCGGTCACGGGAGTCTCGGAGGCGAAGGTGTTCTTCAGGTGGCGCGACATCTGAGGCACCGACTTGTAGCCTTCACGTTCCCAGCGAATCTTGCCGCTCTTCCAATCGACGCAGTAGATCATCCAGTGATGAGGGGTGTCGGGCGCTTTGCGCTCGCCGCCGAAGTAGAGCCCCTTCTTCGGCTTCTCGGTCTCGCCTTCGGCCACAACCGAAGTGACGAAGATTTTCTCCCCCCACACTACGGGGGAGGACCACCCGTTTCCGGGAATCTCGGTCTTCCACGCTACATTCTCAGTTTGACTCCAAGTGTCGGGAAGGCTCGGATCGTCTGCGACTCCCATCGACTGAGGCCCTCGGAATTGGGGCCAGCGATCGCCGGCTAAAACAGAATTCAACAACAACAGCGACACAAGCCCAACAAAGATGGTTCTCATAAAGATCCTTTCGGCAGGGGCGGCCAGGAAAAGAAATTTGAAATTTGAAATTTGAAATTTGCACTTCGCATTTCGCATTTCCTTACAGTTCATTCTGTACGCGCTCGATCAGCTTCTTCGTCGCGCGGATGCCATCCGGCTCGCTCAACCTGTCTCCTTCGTACTCAATGCCGAGGAAGCTATGATAGCCGGCATCCAAAACGATCTTCAGCATGCGCTTGTAGTCCGTCTGCATCTCATTGCCCTGCTCATCGAAGTCATGTGACTTGGCGCTGACTGCTTTCGCAAATGGCATCATCTCCTTCACGCCTTTGTAGCGGTCGTATTCCTGCCCGTTTCCCAGACTGAAGTTGCCGAAGTCGGGCAACGTGCCGCACATCGGGTGATCCACCTTCTTGATCACCGCCGCCAGCCACTCTCCGTTTGAGGACAGGCCGCCATGGTTCTCAACGATCACCGCGATTCTGTGCTGGGCGCCGTACTCGGTGAGCTTTCGCAGCCCATCCGCGGCCCGGTCCATTCGTTCCTGGTAGCTCCCCGAACTCTGCGCGTTGACGCGAATGCAGAAGCAGCCGAGAAACTTCGCCGCTTCGACCCACTTGTAGTGATTCTCGACTGCCTGCTTGCGCCTGGCTTCATCGGCGTCGCCCAGCGCTCCTTCGTCGTCGATCATGATCAAACGGCTCTCGACTCCCAGGTCCTTCGCACGTTTCTTGAGTTCGGCGAGGTACTGCTGATCCCTGGCCTTGTCTTTGAAGAACTGATTGACATACTCGACTGCCGTAATTCCGTAATCCATCTTCGCGACTTTGGGAAAGTCGAGGTTGTCCAGTTTCCCGGAAAAGAGCGCGCGATGAAGCGACCACTCGGCAAGGGAGATCTTAAACAGCGGCTCCTTGGCGGCGGCATTAGCGCCAGCGCCGCCCATTCCCAGCAGGCCTAATCCCGCTGCGAGCTGAGCAGATTGCTTCAAGAAATCACGACGATCGCTGACAGGAATCATTGTTGGAATCCATCCTCGATTAGACAACTGAATCAGTCTGCCGGCGGCTTACTGCTTTTCGACGCAGGGCGCGGTGCTTGCTTGCCAGGCAAGTTGGCTGGTGCTGCCGGCTCAGCCTTCGCCCGCTTTCCGATGCAGTATAGATTTTGAGCCGTCCGAATGAAGATCTGGCCGTCGGAAATCGCGGGCGAACTGAGGCAGTAGTCACTCAACGCGTTCTCGGCCAGCACTTCGAACTGCGGCCCCGCTTTGACGACGGTGGTCAAGCCGTCTTCGTTGGTCAAATAGATCTTTCCGTCGGCAAGGACCGGTGAAGAGCTGTAAGTCCCCGGCTTGATCCGCTGCTGCCCCCAGATGGTGTCACCCGTCTTCGCGTCGAGGCAGAACATTACTCCGTTGTCGGTCACTACATAAAAATACTTGCCATCGGTGACCGGGGTCGGAACGTCCGGTCCGTTCTCAAACGACCACACCTTGTGAGTGCTGGTGATGTCGCCGCGGCCTCCGGCTTTAATGGCCAGCATCGGCCTTTGGCGGGTAGGAGCGTATACGATGCCATCGTAGGCAATCGGAGACGCGACGATCCTGTAGTTGGGATTGTTCTGCGGATTCAGTCCATTCGCGCGCCATAGCTCTTTGCCGGTCGCGGGATCGTGTCCAGTCACACAGTCTCCCCCGGTGACGACGATCTCGGTGTTACTGCCGTAGCGAAGCAACGCAGGAGTCGTGTACGAATCGGGCGACTCCATAATTGCGCGTGTAGGCCGTTCGACTCGCCACGCCGTCGCGCCGGTCTTCTTGTCGATGCGCAGCAAGTAGGACGGGTCGTCGGTCCTCATTCCGTGAAGCACCTGAACGAAGAGCGAGTCCTCAAACAACAGGGGCGAGGATGCGTAGCCCCAATTCAAGCCGAAGCGGCCATAGTCAGTCTGTATGTTTCGCTGCCACAGTTCGGTCCCCTTGAAGTCGAAACCATTCAGTACGCCGGTCCCGGTCATCACGAATACGCTCTGCCCATCGGTGACGGGCGACGGAGACGACATGTTCTGCTTGCGCATCTTGGTGTTGCCGCCGCCGAGCAGCTTCTTCCAGAGAACAGTTCCCTTCGTTCGGTCAACACACCAGAGGAACAGGTCATTGCCCTCGGCTACGTTGAGGAAGATGCTCTCACCCCAGATGATGGGAGTGGCCCCGGTCCAGCTAGGCATTGCGAGCTTCCAGGTGATGTTCTCTTCTGTGCTCCAGCGAAGGGGAAGGTTCTTCTCGTTGCTGACGCCGTTCAGACTAGGCCCGCGCCACTGGGGCCAGTTGTCTCCCAGGACGACAGTAATCGTCAACAACACAACAACGAATAACAGAAGAATCAATCTGCGCACGGTCTTCTCTCCTGAATGGGAATGCGGCTATAGTAGAACATTCCAGCGAAAAGTAGAAGGCGGAGATTGAAAAAGGGACTCGACGCGAATGATCGAATATCCTAGTCGGATCCCAGCTCGGCCAGGACGCGGCTCAGACCGGCAACCACGCGCGCCATCCGGTCGTAAGAGTGTGAGAGTAAAGAGAGGGGGACTCACCGCGGAGACGCAGAGTACGCAAGGTGGCGCAGAGGAATCTCTCGAGACTTTTGTTAGGGTCCTCTTCGCTAGATCCTAAGTCTCAAGTCCTGGATCCTACATCCTAACCAGTCCAACTTCTTGCGGACTAACGGCAGCCCATGACCCCAACGAGCAACTCCGAAAGTACCGAGCGATAGTCGTACGTGATCTGTAGCGATCTCGCTAGCGCATTTTCCTTTCGATGTCAGTCTCTATGAGAAACGCAAGCCAAGGTTGAATTGTTCATCGGCCTCGCGACTGGCATTGCGGATTGCGGATTGCGGATTGTGGATTGTGGATTGTGGATTGTGGATTGTGGATTGTGGATTGTGG
>JBGPFL010000525.1:0-4557 GCA_041483295.1 Blastocatellia bacterium
AAGCCTTTAACCTGACACCTGGAACCTGACACCTGACACCTGACCTGCTATGATCTTCGCTTCGTTTCAAGTGGTAGGTTATATA
The DNA here is from genome assembly GCA_041483295.1 of Blastocatellia bacterium. Lineage (GTDB taxonomy): Bacteria > Acidobacteriota > Blastocatellia > UBA7656 > UBA7656 > DASYSA01. The sequence goes on from JBGPFL010000525.1 coordinate 86, forward strand.
CAGTGGCTCACTCATCCGTAGATTGAGGGAGAAGAATCGTGAGAAGAACTCTTTCATTGACCGTCCTGGCCGTTGTACTGATACAGGTTGTTAGCACCGCTCAGACGCACCGAGGCGCCATCCGAGGCACCGTCGTTGACAGCTCTCACGCGCGCGTAGTGAGTGCTCCAATCAAGGTGATTGATGAGGAGACCGGAGAGGTGCGTGATGCCTCCACCAGCAGCGAGGGCGAATTTGTAGCGTCTCAACTCGAGGCAGGTTCTTATAGCGTCGAAGTGGAACTCGCCGGCCATAAGAAGTATGTCCAGAGGGTCAAGCTCGAGGTGAACCAGGAACTCCGCCTCGACATCGCGTTGCAGATCGGATCCCTCACCGAACAGATGATCGTGGTGGCGCCCAGGACGTCGCTCAAGCGAGACTCGGTCGCGCTGAGCACGGTGATTGAGAATCGCCAGATTCGCGGCCTGCCGCTCGACGGCAGAAACTTCCTGGAGTTGAGTCTACTCTCGCCGGGAGCCGCGCCCGCTGCTCCCGGATCAGCCGGCTCGGTGCGAGGGGACTTCGCCTTCAACGTGAACGGCGCTCGCGAAGACAGTAATAACTTTCTGCTCGACGGAGTCTACAACGTTGACCCCAAGCTGAACACACTGGGCGTTAAGCCTCCGGTAGACGCGATTCGCGAGTTCGCAATTCTCACCAGCACCTACGATGCATCCTTCGGCCGGAATCCAGGGGCTCAAGTCAGCATGGTGCTTCAATCAGGAACCAATCTCTTTCACGGAACAGCCTATGAGTTCTTCCGCAACAAGGCGCTCGATGCTCGGAACTTCTTCGCACCTCCCCAGGAGGTTGCGCCGCAATACCAGCGCAATCAGTTTGGGGGATCGTTCGGAGGACCGATCATCAGGAACCGGACGTTCCTGTTCGGAGATTATGAAGGCACACGAGTGCGCGAGGGGATTACGAGAGTAACAAATGTGCCGACGCTTGCAGAGCGGGGCGGAGACTTCTCCCAAACCCTTTTCAGACAACCGATCAATCCGTTTACTCAGCAGCCCTTTCCCGGCGGGAGGATTCCGGGGCCGTTCTTGAGCGGTGTCGGAGTCGCGACTGCAGCGCTGTACCCCTTGCCGAATCGCTCGACGCCCTTTCAGAATTTTGTGTCGTCTCCGGAACTGCGCGATCGCAACGACCACTTTGATCTGCGTCTAGATCACTCGATTGGCAGGGCTTCGCGGGTGGCGGGGCGGTACAGTTTCAGCGACAGGAGCTTGTTCGAGCCATTCTCGGGCCCCACATTCGCGGTCGTCCCCGGCTTCGGCACCGACATACCGCGGCGCGCGCAGAACATGATGCTCAGCGAGACTCATATCCTCTCTCCGACTTTGATCAATGAGGCGCGGGTTGCATTCAATCGCATCGGCTCGGCGGCCATTCAAGAGAGCAACGGCCAGAGCATCAACAGGCAAGTCGGGTTGCCTGAGCTTTCGAAAAACCCGAGAGATTTCGGCTTGAGCTTTATCACTATCTCGGGCTTCTCACCGCTTGGAGACGAATTCAACAATCCTCAGCAGAGTGTCACGAATACATTTCAAGTATTGGATAGCGCCACCTACGCCCGGGGGAAGCAGTTGGTGAAGGTCGGCTTTGATTTTCGCGCACTGCAGCAGAACGCATTTCGGGATGTTCAGTCGCGAGGTTTCTTGACCTTTTCCGATCGAGTTCCAATCACCGGCAACGCGCTTGCGGACCTGTTGCTGGGGTTGCCGGCGCTGACCGGCGGCGCGCATCTGGACAATCATCAGCACCTCAGGACCAGGAGCTACAACTTCTACGCGCACGACAACTATCGCGTAGCTCCCACTCTGACGTTGTCGGCGGGAGTGCGATACGAATACAACTCTCCGCCGGTCGATGCCACTGATCGGGCTAACCTGTTTGACGTAGCGACGAAGTCTCTGTTGCGAGTGGGGACTAGGGGACTGCCGCGTAGCGGCTACAGTGGTGACAAGAACAACTGGGCGCCGCGGGTTGGGGTGGCATGGACGCCGGCCGGGCTGCCCGACACCGTGGTGCGAGCTGGTTATGGCATCTTCTACGATCAGTCGGCGCTGGCGTCGAGCGAAGGTCTCTTCTTTAACTCGCCTTTCTTCGATTTCAATCTTTTCTTCACTCTGCCCGGTTTGCCGTTAACCTTGAATGATCCTTTCCCCAGTTTCTTCCCGCTGCCGTTGCCCGACAGCGCGCTCGCTTTCCAGCGCGATCTCAGGACGCCGTACATGCAGCATTGGAACATCAGCCTTCAGCAACAGTTCGGCAGCAGCCGTTTATTCGAGGTTGCGTACGTCGGATCAAAAGGGACGAAGCTGCTGACGGCTCGCGACATCAATCAACCCCGGCCAAGCCCTGCGCAGCCGAACCTGAGGCCACTTCCGCAGTTCGACGACATCAACCTGATCGAGTCGCGGGCCAACTCGAACTACAACAGCCTGCAGGCCAGTTTTCAACAGCGATTCGATTTGGGCCTGTCGTTGCTGGCCTCATACACCTGGTCGAAATCCATTGATGACGCGTCGAATTTCTTTTCGAGCGCGGGCGATCCCAACTTCCCTCAGGACAGTTTCAACACCAGGGCCGAGAGGGGCCGCTCCAACTTCGATGTGAGGCATCGATTGTCGGTCGGCTACTCGTACGACCTGCCCTTCGGCAGGAGCCGAGCCTCAGGGACGAATAGAGGGTGCCTGACTAATGCTCTGACCGGGTGGCAGACGATGGGTATCATCACGCTGCAGACCGGCCGGCCGTTTACGGTGGCGCTTCTACCTGAGATCGACAACAGCAACACCGGGCGCTCGACGCTCGGGTTCGGAGCAAACGATCGGCCTAATGTCGTCGGCAACCCGGTTCCGTCACGGCGTACTCCCGATCAGTGGCTCAACCCTGCTGCCTTTGCGTTTCCACCCTTCGGGAGCTTTGGCAATTCAGGGAGAAACATCCTTGGAGGCCCCGGGTATCAGAATGTAAATGCGTCGCTCCTGAAGAACACAAAGTTGAATGAGCGGCTGAATCTGCAATTCAGGGCGGAGGTCTTCAACCTGTTCAATCATCCTAACTTTGATTTGCCGGACAATTTCGTAGGGTCTCCGACGTTTGGACGGATACTGTCGGCTCAGAGTCCGAGACATATTCAGTTTGGATTGAAACTGTTGTTCTGAAGGAAATTGCGAAATTCGAATTTCAAAATTCGAAATTCGCATTTCTCACTTGGCCGCTATGTCATAGCAGACCATCTCAGTGGCGTTTCGAACCAGCAAACGTCCATCGGCTATCGCGGGGTAGTTCCAGCATCTTCCCTCAAGCGCGGAGAATCTGGCGACCTCTTCAAACCGCTCGGGAGTTGCCCTGACCAATATCAACTCGCCTTTATCGGTCATCACGATCAGGTGTCCGCTGGCTAAGAGCACTTGCCCGTAGCCGAATCGCCCATCCTTCCACTTCTGCTCGCCGGTGTCGACGTTAATACAACTCAGGATCCCTTCATCCAATCCGTACACGTAGCCTTCGTGGAGAACCGGGCTGTTGAATTTGGTCTTCATCCGGATATTCTCCCAGACCTTCCGAGCCGCGAAGCCCTTGTCGTTAGGAGTCACCTCCACCAGCGCGCATCCCTTGCTGTAGCCTGCCGATATGAAGAAGCGATTCTTATCGACTACAAGTGGCTGGGAAACGTTGATACCCATCTGAGTGTCCCAGGGATAGTCCCACAACATCGCTCCATTCTCGACGGCCAGCCCGATCACTCGAGTGGCGCTGACCACCAGAATCTGCCGCTTCCCGGCCAGTGTGACCAGCATCGGAGACGTGTACGCCTGCCTGTCATCGAGCGACTTCCACGCCGGCGCGCCGGTAAGCTTGTTGTAGGCGACGACGGACTTGCCGGGAGAGCCGCCCGGAAGGACAACCACCTTGTCGTCGACAATGAGGGGGGAGACAGCCTGTCCCCACTGAAGATTCCGCGCGCCATTCTCTTTCAACGTGTCTCGGGACCAGATCAGCTTTCCATTCCGGCTGTCTACGCAGCGGAGCTCGCCAGTGCCGCCCAGAGCATAGAGACGTCCTTCATCCCAGGTCGGAGTCGCGCGCGGACCATTGCCCATCTCCTCAACGAACTCGGCATCAGCAGTATTGGTCCAAAGCTCGCGCCCCGTCCCGAGATCATAGGCGACGGTCGCTTCCTGACGCCGCCGCTTCTCGATGGTGAATGCGTGCCCCTCCGCGATCGTGAATGATGAGTATCCTTCGCCGATCGGCTGCCTCCACAACTCGCGCAAGCCTGCTTTCGGCCACGCTGTCAAGACCTCTGCCTCATCGTAACGGCCCGCGCGGCCCGGGCCGCGAAACTCGGTCCAGTAATTCCGAACAGGCTTCGCGGCACTGGCCGCGGTTGCTGCCGCCGGCTGCGAGACAGCAGC
>JBGPFL010000526.1:0-4526 GCA_041483295.1 Blastocatellia bacterium
CGCGCCGTCGCTGAGGCCCCACTCTTTGCGGATCGGCTCGGCCACCGCGCCCAGTATTTGGCGGTCGAAGAAGTTCATCGCGTTGATAGCGAACAGAACTGTTAGAGCAAAGGCTGTTCTCGCTCGGTCCGTCATGCATCACCTCGGGGAAGGATTTAGGATTTAGGATCTGGGATCTAGCATCCCTGCTAGTGACTCCTCACTGCCGGCTACTGGGCATTCCTACTGCCTACCGCCTCCTGCTTACTTCTTCTCTATGATCCGGCTGAGATCTCTGATTCGTTCCTGCACCTCCGCTGCCTTCAGCAGACCGCCCTTCAGATCGGTTGGGTGAACGATCTCTGCAATCGAGCGACGTATCTCTTTCCTTTGCTGCGTCTCATCAGCAGAAAGAGGGTGGCCGTTTGATTCCAATGCGCGGATTGAATCGCTCAAATCATCTGACATCGAGAGAGTCTTCTGGATCTCACCTGGAAGACCGGGCAAGTACTCCAGCCCATGGCAGCCGGTGCAGTAATTCGCGAAGCTGAAATTGCGCGAGGGCGACCCGACCGTGTGCGCGCCGTGACACCGAACGCAATCGACCCGCGGGCTGCCCCGGTGGTCGGGGAAATGGCGGCTGGTCTTGAACGCGGCCAGCGCCGCCTGGTGGCAAGCGCCGCACATCGACAGAACATCGTTGCTCGAGGGCTGTCCGATGAAGCGGCCCGAGTGCGCGCTCGCTCTTTCAGAAGCCGACCCGTCTCCACCGTGGCAGGACGAGCACGTCTTTCGTGTTCGCCCGTGTGTGCTGCTCTTAAAGAGATTGACCGGGTCATCGGGCCGCTTCTCATGACAAGCCACACAGTTGTCGGCTGCCTGGGATGCCGGAGCGCCGGACCGTGCCGGTACGCTGCGATCGGCATGGTGTGCTCTCGATGATACAGCCGAAGCGGCGACGCCAACCCCGACGCCGGCGAGTAGGACTATTGACTGAATCCTTCGACCATTAGGCTTCACCATCTTTACTCTTCCCAACGAAGCCAGCTTCGAGATCCCATGCGACAGAGTCGATGCACCCCAGGGAACACACGCAGACCAGCGAGGAATGTCACACGGTATGTGGCGCCACAAAGACGCGTTGTCCGCCGAGTCCCGCCGCTTACTCACCCTTGAACTGCGGCTTGCGTTTCTCCAGGAACGCCTTCACCCCTTCGGCAAAGTCGCCTGACTGAAAACAGGCAGCCTGATTGACAGCTTCGAACTCCAGAGCAGAGGCGAGATCCGTTTTCTCGCCGTGGTTGAGCCCTTCTTTGATCTTGGCCAGCGCGAGCGAGGGAGCGGCGGCCAGGCGTGCGGCAAGGTCGTTGACTGTGGCGTCCAGTTCTTCAACGGGCACGACGCGATTGATCAGTCCCAGCGCCAGCGCCTCTTGCGCGCTGATTATGTCGCCGGTGGCCATGAGCTCGAAGGCTTTGGCGTAACCTACCAGGCGCGGCAAGAAATAGGTCGATCCTCCGTCCGGCATCAGTCCGATCTTGACGAAGACCTGTCCGAACTTCGCTCTTTCAGAAGCTATGATCAAATCACAAGCAAGCGCGTAGTTGCATCCGACACCGGCGGCCGGGCCGTGGACTCGTGCGATGATTGGCTTCGAGAGCCTGCGCATCGCCAGTATCGTCGGGTTGGTGTGAGATCGAAGAGAGGCCGTGACGTCGAGGTTCCTGATGTCTCCGGCGCCTGTTGCCTGGAGGTCGGCGCCTGCGCAGAACGCCTCCCCCGCACCGGTCAGGATGACGACCTTGCTTTCATCGCGGGCAGATTGATAGATGGCATCGCGCAGCAGCTCTACCGTCTCGGTATCGACAGAATTACGCCGTTCCGGGCGGTTGAACGTTATTCGTTTTATGCCTTCTTCCAGAGTGACCAGGAGTTTGTCACTGGAGGTCATGTAGAGGACTTCCTTTCACGCTGAACGAGTCGGATCGCGGGTGGCGTTATTCTCTCCCAAAGCCTCAGGTTTTGCAACGAGGGTAGCGCTGGAGAATGCCCTCTGGCCGTTCTGTTTTCCATAGAACAGAACGAAGGCAATGAGAAGAGATGTCGTCCCGATTACCTCGCAGCTCTCTTCGATGAAGCTTTGCATCTTATAGGTGATGGCCAACCGCAAGAAGCCTCCTTCGACCGCTTCTGAAACAAGGGAGGCTACCCAAAACGCCAGGCCTGCCAGTCCCAGCACCATTGATGCGCGCGACTTCCGAACTACGAGTGAGAAGAACAAGGCCATGAATAGCGCGACAGCGATGATGAATGGAAGCAGAATCGGGAGCCAGTCGCCTGCACCTTCCCGGCGAGGGGATCCCTGACCCATCAAGTTGAACAGGTGAGCGAGTGATTCATGAATCTGCCCTACTTCATCGGCGGAGATGCCTATCAACACGCAGCCCATCAACACCCAGCCGGTGCGGCTCAGCCACTTCAGCCCCCCGGAGAGCTGGCCGCTTTGACTGTTGAGTAAGGCGACGGCCCCAGTGACGAATAACAGAATGCTTGAATACCAGGTGGCGAGCACGCATTCGGTTGTCAAGTCGAGCTGATGTCGGATGAAGGCAGCGAGCGGGTACCCAGTTGTGAGGGGTTCATCGGTCAGCAGGTCCGGCATCAAAGGGCAATTGGCCAGGATGAAGAACAGGTCGAGCGCAATCACCACAACAAGAAAGACAATCACTTCCTTGCGACTGCATTCTACGTTTAGCAACGATATCGTCTCTTTTCAGAAGTATGGAGATTGCTCCTGCCGGTCAAACTCAGAGCGAGAGAGCTGACCTTGAGTTGCGTACTATGCGCCAGACGATGTTGTAAGGGCTTCGAGTTGGGTTCACCGCAGAGGCGCAAAGTGCGCAAAGGGGGGCGCAGAGCCCCCAATCAGATCTCTGCGCCCCGTTTGCGCCTCTGCGGTGAAACGTAGACTAAGTCACCTTGTAGACTCTATTCCCCAAGACGACTACGACCTTCTGTCCGAGAGCAAAGAACTCAGCCAGCTTCGGCTCGTCCACGATCAGCCTGAAGAATTCGTCGCTGCCGAATTTGACTTCCACCGTCGGGAGCTTCGAGCCTTCCTTATAGTCAGTATCCACCCACACCCCTTCCTTCAGGGCAAATGTCTTACTGCCTACGGTGCGAATATTCTGCATGTACTGGTCGGGAGTTGCGGCCGAGTCTGACTGCTTCATAGACTTCTCCGCCTTACTTCGCTGCACATCGCCAGCTGGTCCTGAGAATCCTTCGAAAGCCCCGCCAAGCCCGCCTATTCGATTGGGCTCCATTCTCGTCTGGGGCAACGGAACTGGTCGTCGGCCCGCCAGGTCCTTCATATCCTCGGTCACCAGAAAAGAAGTGTAAGGGGTGACTATGCCGAAGCGAGTTCCAAGCCCCACTATCTCATCGACAAGCTCGCGATTCTCACCATTGAGTCTCGTCTGTTCGAGGAGATATCCGACCCGCCGGGTTGCCCAGAGTCTCGGCAAGAACTGGTTCGCGCCTCGCTCGGCTGGAAAATTCTGGCCTGCGAATGAAAATGTCTCTTCGCGAGATCCCATCTTGCCGCTCAGCCTGACGGTAGTCCCGTTCGCATTGTTCTTGTAACGCCCGACTATCGTGAGCTGCGATCCTTTGAAAAGATCAGGGAGCGTGCGCGGATAGAGCAAATCGGACTCGACGCCTCCCAGGTCCAGGTGCAGGTTTGATAGCACCGGGTAGTTGACCTTCGCGAAGAAGTTCGAGACTTTCACTTCCAGGTCTTCGTTAGGCTCGATGTAGTCGCTTGTGCCGCGGTTGTCAGAAGCCAGTTTGTCCAGCAGATTCGTGTTCACATCGTAGCCGACTCCGAAGCTGAAGAGCCTGACGCCCGCCCGGTTAGCCTCGGCGGCGTTCTTCAATATCTGCTTCACGTCTGTGGTCCCGACAGTTGGAAGACCGTCTGTGACGAAGACGATCATCGCCGGACGTTCACCCGGCTGGAATTGCTTTAGAGCGGCGACCACCGAGTCGTTGATGTTAGTGCCGCCCTCCGCTCTCAGATTGTCAATGAATGACCGCGCCTCCTGTTTAGCTCCTTTGCCGGCTTCAACGAGCGAGCCTTTCATCAGGTGCTCTTCGCCGGAGAACGATACGATGTTGAAGCGGTCGCGCGGCGAAAGCGACTCGACACCGAAGTGAAGCGCGGCTTTCGCTTTTTCGATCTTCTCTCCGCTCATCGAGCCGGAGGTATCGAACACGAAGATGACGTCCTTTGCTATTCGTTCCTGCTCGCTGATGTTCAACTTGGGAGAGATGAGCATCAGGAAGTAGCCCTCCTTGCCCGGCTCGCGGTGAGTGATCAGGGAGATCCCGAAGTCCTTTTCCGAAAGTGAATAGTAGAGCAGAAAATCTTTCTGAGCCTCTTCACCTGACCCTTCGAAGCTCAGCCTGGCGCGCTTCTCGCCATCCCTGGAGACGGAGATTTTATGCGAAGGCGAGTAGATGTTCTTGAGATCTATCTGAGAGTC
>JBGPFL010000527.1:0-4518 GCA_041483295.1 Blastocatellia bacterium
CGCCCTCTACTTTGATGGCCTTGCCATTCGACTTGCGGCGTTCGCTCGGCACCGGAATCTCAAGCTCGCCCGACATGTAGCGACCCGTCATCGAGGCGGGTGATGCTGCAATCTGGTCCGGCGTGCCTTGTGCCACTACCTCGCCGCCGTGGGCCCCGGCGCCAGGCCCGAGGTCGACGACGTAATCGGCGCGGCGAATCGTCTCTTCGTCGTGCTCGACTACAAGCACAGTGTTGCCGAGATCGCGCAGATGCTCGAGCGTATCGAGAAGCTTCAAGTTGTCGCGCGGATGCAAGCCGATAGATGGCTCGTCGAGGACGTAAAGGACACCGCGAAGTTGTGATCCGATCTGAGTGGCAAGCCTTATTCGCTGACCTTCGCCGCCGGAAAGAGTCGCCGACGGCCGATCGAGAGTGATGTACCCGAGACCCACCGTTTCGAGAAAGCTCACTCGCTGGCGTATTTCTCGAAGAATCAAGCCTGCAATCTTCTCTTCGCGGGGACTGAGCGAGATCTGGCCGAAAACGCGAACCGCATCTGCGATCGGAAGAGACGTATAGTCGGCTATGGTGCGCCCCGCGACTCTGACCGCCAGGGATGCGGGCTGAAGGCGCTGCCCACGGCATTCGGGGCACGCGCCGGTGGAGATGAGAGATTCGAATGCTGCGACCGAGGCTTCACTTCTCAAGTCTTCCGCGCGCTTGTTGAGGTAGGTGACTGCGCCCTTCCAATCGGTTTTGTATTCGTACGCGCCGTATCGCAGGGTCAGCTTCTCCTTAGATCCGAAAAAGAACGCGTCCTGTGCCTTTTGAGGGAGGCCGGCGAAGGCGACGTCGGGCGAAGTACCTGACGCGCCGGCGAGGGCCTTCATCACATCGCGCAGGTAGTTACTTATCGAGCCGTCGGCAGGGAAGGGGTCCTGCTGATTGATTGGCAATGAGGGATCGGGCACTATCTTCGCGGGATCGACCTCCGCGCGCGAGCCCAACCCGTGACAACTCGGGCAAGCGCCATAGAGGCTGTTGAACGAGAATGAGCGGGGCTCGAGGGTTGGTACCGAGATGCCGCAGTCAGGACAAGCCATTCGTTCGGAGTAGAGCCGCTCCTCGCCGTCGACTATCGCCACCAGCACGAGTCCGTCGGTCAGTTTCGCCGCAAGCTGGACCGACTCTTCCAGACGTTTCTGTACGCCATGCTTGATCAACAAGCGGTCGACGACCACTTCGATTGTGTGGTTGCGCCGCTTGTCCAGTTTGATCTCTTCATCCAGTTGTCTCAGCTCGCCGTCTATTCGCGCGCGAGTGAATCCGGACTTCGCCAGCTTTTCGAGTTCTTTCTTGAACTCGCCTTTGCGTCCGCGCACGAGAGGAGCGAGGATCATCACTCTCTCGCCCTCGCGAAGCGTTCCGAGCTGTTGAACTATCTGGTCCATCGACTGGCGCGAGATTGGACGCCCGCACTTGTGACAGTGAGGCTGCCCGATCGACGAGAACAGCAGTCGCAGGTAGTCGTATACCTCGGTCACGGTGCCGACAGTGGATCGCGGGCTGCGAGTTGTTGTCTTCTGTTCAATGGATATTGCGGGTGACAATCCGTCGATGGCATCCACATCGGGTTTCTCGAGCTGGTCGAGGAACTGCCGCGCGTATGCGGAAAGGGATTCGACATAGCGCCGCTGACCTTCAGCGTAGACCGTGTCGAAGGCGAGGCTGGATTTGCCGGAGCCCGAAAGCCCCGTTACGACCGTCAGCCGATTTCGAGGTATTTCGAGGTTGATGTTCTTCAGGTTGTGCTGCCTGGCGCCTCGGATTGTAATTCTGTCTATCGCCATTTAACCCTGGGCTCGGATAGCAGGCAATCGGGTCGTAGTCGAAAGACTTCATTCTACCAACCCCAGGACGTTGGCTTCAAGACAGGTGAGGGAAGGGGCAACCACGAATGACACGAATTACACGAATGAACACGAATGATTCGTGTCAATTCGTGGAATTCGTGTGATTCGTGGTTTTCCCTTTGGCCGATCAGATCCATCAAAGCGTCGGCCAGAGTACCCCGCCAATTCATCTCTTCATGGCCGCCGTTGAATTCATGATAGCGAACGGGGTAGCCCCTGGCTTGAAGGACATCGCGCATGTGGCGCGAAGCGCGAAACGCGAAACGTTCATCTGGACAGATGAAAACGGCGATGATAAAGTGCGCCAACTACATCCAGGATTCCCTGTTTTCAGGATTTAGACTCTATGATTTTCGATTTGCTCGACAATGGCAGCCCGTCACGCGTCGCCGTGGCGGTCTCAGTGCGTGGTCCGGCGGTGACCTACGGACAACTCCGTCAGCAGGTCCAGGATCTTGCCGACGATCTCAGGAGTCTGGGCCTTGGCCGCGGCGACCGCATCGCGATGGCGTTGCCCAATGGACTCGAGCTGATCGCCTCGTTTTTCGCCGCATCTGTCGTTGGAACAGCAGCGCCTCTGAATCCGGCCTACAGGGTGGACGAGTTCAGATTCTGTCTTGAAGACACCGGAGCTCGCGCTCTGATCCTGCCTCCTGGGGGCGCCGAGGAAGCGAGGACTGCGGCCGGTGAGAGCGTGCTTGTCATCGAAGCCAGCCTTGATGACGAGGGACACGTCCATCTCTCGTCAGCCAAGACTGTGGGCCCACGCCGGCCCGATGAAAGTCCGGAGCCCGCCGACACGGCTCTGGTGCTGCATACGAGCGGGACGACGAGCCGTCCCAAGCGCGTTCCGCTGTCTCATTCCAATCTGATGATCTCTGCCCGCAACGTGGCCGCCACTTACGAACTGACCGAAGATGACGTCTCACTATGCGTGATGCCGTTGTTTCACGTTCATGGTCTTGTTGCCTCGACGCTTGCGACGCTATTCACGGGGGGCACAGTCGTCGTCTCACCGCGCTTCAACCCGCTCACCTTCTGGGGGACGGTGACCGACCACGGTGTGAGCTGGTATTCTGCGGTGCCGACAATCCATCAAGTGTTACTTGCGCGAAGCAAGTCGAGACCTGCCGGAGCCGAGCACCTGCGCTTCATCCGATCGTGCAGTGCCTCGCTTGCTCCGCAGACCATGGCCGGCATGGAGGAGCGTTTTGGCGTACCGGTCCTGGAAGCCTACGGTATGACTGAAGCCGCCCATCAGATGGCTTCCAACCCTCTTCCGCCCCGAGTGCGAAAGCCAGGGTCCGTTGGCAGCGGAACCTCAGTGGAGATCGCGATTCTGACCGAGGCAGGTGAATTGCTGCCTGTGGGAACGGTCGGCGAAGTATCCATCAAAGGGCCGAATGTCTTCGGCGGATACGAAGGCAACGCGGAAGCTAACGCGGCGTCGTTCTCGAATGGCTGGTTCAGGACGGGCGATCAGGGCTATCTGGACGGTGACGGTTATTTGACTCTGGTTGGGCGCATCAAGGAGCTCATCAACCGAGGGGGCGAGAAGATTTCGCCGCGCGAGATCGACGAGGTGTTGCTGACTCACCCGTCGGTTGCGGAAGCCGTCTGTTTCGGGGTCGAAGATCGAGTCTACGGCGAGGAGGTGGCCGCCGCCGTTGTGCTGAGTGGACCCGCAACTGAGGCCGAGCTGAAAGCCCATTGCAGCGCGTCGCTTTCCGACTTTAAGTGCCCGAAGACCATCTACTTTGTCGAGGCAATTCCGCGCACGGCGACTGGCAAGATTCAACGTCGCAACGTCGCCGCAGAGATTACGAAATAGTCATTCGTCATTTGTCACTGGTCGTTCGTCACTTGTCACTTGTCACTCGTCTGTCGTGCCTGTGAAGTGTAACTGACTCTCGAGAGGCATGTGCTCAAATCGATGGGCGCTGTATCAAGCGAACTCGAAACAAGTGACAAATGACCAGTGACAAGTGACCAATGACAAATGACAAGGGACAAGGACCAGGACAATGAAATTCGCGGTAGTCGGGGCTGGGGCGATTGGCGCCTTCGCCGGCGCGATGCTTTCAAGATCAGGTGATGACGTGACGCTCATCGCTCGAGGGGCGCACCTCAAGGCGATGCAGGAGAATGGTGTGCGCGTGCGAGGCTCCCTTGGAGAGTTTACAGCCCGGCCGGCGGCTACCGACGACCCGAGCAGGGTCGATCACGTTGATGCCGTATTCTGACCATGAAGGCTCACAGCCTTACTGAAATGGCGCCTCGTCTCAGCCCGCTCATCGGGCCCGACACATCTGTCGTCAGCATGCAGAATGGGATTCCGTGGTGGTACTTCTATCGCCACGGCGGAGAATGGGAGGGAACCCACCTCGAGTCGGTCGATCCGGGAGGCGTAGTGAGCAACAGCATCGATCCCGCTCGGGTGATTGGTTGTGTGGTCTACCCATCCACGATCATCACCGAGCCGGGGGTCGTCGAGCACCGAGAAGGCACGCGTTTCGCGATCGGGGAGCCTGATGGTGGAAAGAGCGAGCGCTGCCGTCTGATTGCCGACGCGTTCATAAAGGCGGGCTTGAGGTGCCCGATTCGCGGCAAGATACGCCACGACA
>JBGPFL010000528.1:0-4510 GCA_041483295.1 Blastocatellia bacterium
ATTCTGCTGTTCACCTGGCCGTTCTGGATTCTGCTGGCCGTTCTCATCAAGCTCGAGTCGCGCGGGCCTGTGTTTCTCAGGCAGGAGCGTGTCGGCCGGGATGGCAAGATGTTCCTGATGATCAAGTTTCGGTCGATGCGGGAGGGAATGGACGATGAAGCTCATCGGATTCTGATGAAGCGGATGATCGCCGGCGAGGATTCCAACCAGGGTACTCCCGATGACCCCATCTACGGTAAGCTCAAAGACGATCCACGGATGACCCGTATCGGTAACTGGATGAGGCGCTACTCGATAGATGAACTTCCGCAGGTCGTGAATGTACTGATGGGCGAGATGAGCATCGTCGGGCCCAGGCCCCCGCTTCCATATGAAGTCCGGCATTACAAGGACTGGCATCGGGCAAGGTTTCACGTTAAGCCCGGGATCACCGGGCTCTGGCAGGTGAGCGGAAGAAATCGTCTTCACTTCGAAGAGATGGTCCGGCTGGATATCTTCTACATTGAGAACTGGTCGCCCTGGCTGGACGCGAAGATAATGCTCAAGACGGCGCCGGTGATGCTCAGAGGCGACAACACCTATTGAGGATTGAGGATTGCGGCTTGCGGATTTATGGCAAGATACCTAATTAGTCCGACTCCGATCGATCAGGCAATCCGATCAATCCGATCAATCCGATCAATCCTCAATCCGAAATCCGCAATCTGTTTTACACTTCGTGCCTGTTTGCCAGCGCCTTGTGCATAGTGACCTCATCGGCGTATTCGAGGTCCGACCCCACCGGCACTCCCATCGCGATCCTGGTGATCTTCGGAACGAGCGTCTTCAATAGTCTTGCCAGATAGTTCGCAGTTGCTTCGCCTTCGGTGTTGGGGTTAGTCGCCAGAATGATCTCCTCGACCTCGCCCGACCGCAGCCTGTCGAGTAGACCCTTGATCTTCAAATCGTCGGGGCCGATACCCCGGATCGGCGAGAGCGCGCCGTGCAGCACGTGATAGAGGCCCTTATAATCGCGGGTCTTCTCAATGGTCACCAGGTTGTATGGCTCTTCGACCACAAGCATCGATCGTTTGTCTCTGCCGGGGCTCGTGCAGTAATGGCAGGGGTCGATATCGGTAATGTTATTGCAGGTCGAACAGAGAACGATCTTCTCTTTGACTTCGGTGATGGATTGGACGAGGCGGTCGGTCTCGGCGCGATTTGCGCGGAGGATGTGAAAAGCGAGCCGTTGAGCCGACTTCTGCCCAATGCCGGGCAATCGCTTAAGTTCATCTATGAGTTTGGTGACAGGTTCAACGTAATCGAGCATCTGCTCCACCGTCTGCGCGCTGTAGTTTCAGTTAGCTCGACGAGACGGCTTCTCCTTGTTGGGCTGGTTGACTGGCGAGCCTTCGATGCGCGGAGCCGGCTACAGCAAGTCGTCAGGAAGCCCCAACCCGCCGAGTTGCGAGCCCAACTTTCCCTTCATCGCCTCATCCGCTTTCCGCGAAGCCTCGTTGACGGCGGCGATGATCAAGTCCTGGAGCATCTCCACGTCCCCACTCTTGACGGTCTCAGGGTCAATCTTGAGGTCGACCAGCTCCTTGGCTCCGTTCATTGAGACGCTCACGATGCCTCCGCCGACGCTGGCTTCAACGCGGACCTGCTGCATCTCACGCTGCAAGTGCTCCTGCATCTGTTTGGCCTGCTGCATCATCTCCTGAAGGTCGAATCCACCCGGTAGCTTCATCTCCATTGCCTCCTCGCGTTGCTGATTCAATTTCGACATACGCGCAAGCTCGCGTTGGGAAACATTCGCTCGAAGAGAACGCAAGCGGGCAGCGTTCGCGATATCACTCAGGCTTGATCACCTCGATGACCTCGCCGTGAAAAGCATCCATCAATGATCGGACTGCGGGATGCTTCTGGGCCTGCTCGGTTGCATCTACCGCCTCTTGCTTCTTTGTTTCGGCCGCCGACGCCGGCGACTGTCTACCGACGCTTACCGAGACAACGAGGGGACGCGCCAGCACCTCGCGAGACGCCTCCTCGAGGCTCTTGCGATTGTCGCGGGCTTCCAACTGGTTCTTGAACACCGTGCCCGAGGGTGAATACGAAATGCAGAGAAAGTCACCCTCGACTCGGATGCTGTCGGCTTGGTCGAGCGCCGAAAGCAGCATGCGCTTCCCGCGGGCTTCAAGGAGGGCCAGGATCTTCTCAGCCGCAGGTTGACCTCCTGTATTCGGGTGAGCCGAGTTTGCCGGTTGGGTCGCTGGCGCGGGGGCCGAGTCAAACTGGGGTGGCTCGTCGAGAATCGTTGGCGGTTCCTCGGGAGGCTGCAGGTCGCCTGGCCTCTCCAGACTGGAGCTATCCCTTGGACCGTGTGAACTACTTTGGACCGGGCCGGTCGTCTGCCTGGGGCCGGATCCCTCGCGCGGCTCGGGGGCTGACGTTCGGGGAACCTGCGAGGGCGGCGCGGCGCGTTTGGAAGGCAGCGCAGGAGGAGTCGGACGCACCCCGGCGCCTATGGGTGAAGCTCCAGTTCCAACTCCCGAACGCTGGCTCGGGTTGGGCGGCGCGGGTCGCGGGGTTGCTGATTGCGAGGCTCCCATTCTTGACTGAAGATCGGCAAGCCGGGCCAGAGCATCTTCGAGCAGATACAGTCTGCTCACATGCACAAGCCGCATCAACCCGATCTCGAGGTGAAACCGCGGCTGCGACGAAACCCTGATATCCTGCTCGGTCTTCACGAGTATCGAAAAGAAGCGGACCAGGTCCTGTTCAGAGAACGACTCGGCGACCCTCACAAGCGACTCGCCTTCTTCAGCCGGCATCTGCACCAATTCCTGGTCGAAGCCGACGGCCTTTACCACCAGAAGCGCCCGCACGTACACCATCAACTCGCGGCAGAGGTTGCGGAGGTCATAGCCTCGAGATACAACCTCGTCAACAAGACGGAAGACTCGTTGCGCGTCCTGCTCGGCGATCGCGTGCATGATGTTCGCGAGTGTTTCGATATCGACGAGCCCGAGAGCGACCGAGACATCCTCGTCGGCTACGGAATTGCCCGCGAAGCTTATGACCTGATCGAGCGCGGACTCCGCGTCACGCATCGAGCCTTCGCCGGATCGCGATATTGCCAGCAGCGCCCGGTCGCTTATCTCGACTCCGAGGGTTGTGGCAATGTGTCTGAGCTGTCCGAATATGCTCCTTGTGTTTATGGTCCGGAACTCGAATATCTGGCATCGCGACAAGATGGTATCGGGGACTTTGTGCAGCTCGGTCGTGGCCATGATGAAGACAACGTGCGGCGGAGGCTCTTCCAGGGTCTTGAGCAGCGCGTTGAAGGCATGCGTGGAGATCTGGTGTACTTCGTCGATGATGAATATCTTGTACCGGTCGCGCGCGGGCGATATCTGGACGGTGCTGATGATTACTTCGCGGACGTTGTCTATCCCGGTATGCGAGGCGCCGTCGATTTCGTGTACGTCAAGCGAGGAAGACGCTGCGATTTCGAGGCATGAATCGCACTGGCCGCAGGGTTCAGTGGTGATGCCCTGGACACAGTTGAGCGCCTTGGCGAGTATGCGGGCGGTTGTGGTCTTGCCGACTCCGCGGGCGCCCGTAAACAGATAAGCGTGGTGAAGTCGGCCGGACTTGATGGCGTTTCTGAGAGTGCGGGTGATCGCATCCTGGCCGACTACCTGATCGAAGGCTTGGGGCCTGAATTTCCGGGCTATTACTTGGGAGTCAGACATTGATGATCACGCTCGATACAACACGAAATTGGAATCGTTAGTCTATGCTGTTAGTGCATGACGTTGCAAGACGCCGAAATGAACCGCGGATAGGCCAGGTGTAGGCGAACGGACTAAGTTGGATAATGACATGAAGGGAGGGGCCACGAATTACACGAATTACACGAATCTACACGAATTATTAGTGGTCATTCGTGTAATTCGTGTCATTCGTGCCCTTCAGGTTCCCGGCAGTGCGATTACATCGGGATTGGTCAGGCTCCGGAGTGGCCGCGGCACATCCGCGATCTGCTACCGTTGCTCCGTTCCCGGCCTGGCGGGGTTCGCAGCCGCGCGATTGCACGACTTCCGGAGCCTGATAAGGGGAAACCGTCAGCGATGAACCAGGAATGATGAACGATGAGCCTGCGCCAGGGTTCACTCTTTTTCATGTGGCGTCCATCGTTCTCAATAGAACTCAAACGTGGCGGAGAGGGTGGGATTCGAACCCACGGTACGGTTTCCCGTACACAGCATTTCCAGTGCTGCCAGTTAAGCCACTCCTGCACCTCTCCCCTGATTGGGGATTGCGGATTTGGGATTGCGTACTTCGATTAGTCAGATTGCTTGATCGATCGAAATCCGCAATCCGCCAATCCGCAATCGTAGTGGCGGAGAGGGTGGGATTCGAACCCACGGTACCCTTACGGGTACAACGGTTTTCGAGACCGCCCGATTCAACCACTCTCGCACCTCTCCACACTCGAATCTGCTTTCCGTCGGTCGAGGAAAAA
>JBGPFL010000529.1:0-4510 GCA_041483295.1 Blastocatellia bacterium
CTACTCCGAAGAGCAGATCTGGAAGCTCGTCGCTTTCGTGATGTCGCCGCCCGGAGCGGAGGGCAACGCCACAACACAGCCTGCCGCTAGTCCTTCAACTTCTCCGACGACACCGGCCTCGCCGCCAACCGTCGTAAACGCTCCGATTGTCGGCGACGGCCAGGCCGGAAAGAGTATCTTTTTCGATTCAGCTCAACCTAAGAGTTGTCAGTCCTGTCACTCCTTTGACGGCATCGGAGCGTCAATCGGCCCCGACCTGTCCAGGGTTGGGACGAGAACGCCAAAAGAACTCTTCCTGAGCATTGTGCTTCCGCACGACAAAGTCGAGGCTCGGTACGCAAGCATACGGCTCATGCTCGCGGATGGCGATAAGCTGGTTGGGCTCGTCAAAGCAGAGAACGAAAACGAGATTGAGTTTTACGATGTAACGGAGTTGCCGGCGGTACTCAGGACGGTCCTGAAGAAGAACATCGTGAAGACCGAGTTGCTCAGTGAGTCCCCGATGCCCCGAGACTATGCAAGCATCTATACGCTGAAGCAGCTTCTCGACCTTGTGACTTATTTGAAGTCCACCGACACGAGGTCGAAGGCGCCTATCGCACTGAAGGACCTCTTCTGAAGGGACGGCCACGAATTACACGAATCACACGAATCACACGAATCACACGAATCACACGAATCTGTCACAAATTAGTAGTGATCATCCGTTTGATTCGTGTAATTCGTGGCCGTCCCTTCAGGTCCCCTGTGTGGTATCTGTCCCGGAAACGGATGTGGGTCAAACCTTTAATCACGCCCGGTACAACACAATTCACTTGAGCCGGCGCCAGTCGGCCAGCACTTCGCGGGCGGCGTTGAATCCTGGCGCTCCCATTACGCCGCCTCCTGGATGCGTACCCGAACCGCATAGATAAAGCCCGGCTATCGGAGTGCGGTATTGGGCCCAACCCGCTACCGGTCTCATGAAGAACAACTGATCGGCTGTGAGGTCGCCGTGAAACAGGCTGCCGCCTGTCAGCGAGTACTCACGCTCGAGGTCGAGGGGTGAGAGAACTTGCCGGTGGATGATCGCGTCGCGAATGTTGGGTGCATACTCGGCTAGCGCATCAATGCAGCTATCCGCGACCTGTTCCTTAATGGAATCCCAATGCGCGTCGCGAAGCCTGTACGGAGCATACTGAGCGAAGATCGACATTATGTGCTTGCCGGGAGGCGCAATCGAATCGTCGTAGGTTGTGGGTATGGTGACTTCGAGCAGGGGGTGATCCGAAGGCCGTCCTGCTGCTGCGTCTTCCCATCCCCGGTCCACATAGTCCATCGACGGGCAGACGTGAATCGTCGCTCTGTGTTGAGGGCCGAGCTGCGATCCCGGAAGAGCTGTGAAGTCGGGGAGGGCGTCGAGCGCGAGGTTGATCTTCATTGTCGAGCCTTCCATGTGAATCTTCTCAACCTCGCGTCGAAATGCTTCGTCGAGGTCCGCCGGGTCAACAAGCTTCAGGAAGGTGATCTTGGGGTCGGCGTTCGAAATGACGGCCCTGGCATGGATCTCCTCACCCTGGGCGAGCACCACGCCGTATGCTCGGCCGTTGCACGACAACACGCGCGAGATCTCGGCTCCGGTCCTTATCTGCGCTCCGTGGGCCTCAGCCGAGCGCGCCGTTGCCTGGCTGATCGCGCCCATTCCGCCCCGCACGAATCCCCAGAGTCCCCTGATGCCGGTGGCGCCGCCCATGACGTGATGCAACATTATGTAAGCTGTTCCCGGCGTGGAAGGGCCGCCGTTGGTGCCTATGACTCCGTCGGTCGCAAGCGTCGCCTTGATCTCTTCCGACTCGAATCGCTCGTCGAGATAAGCGCGAATGCTCTGGGTCATGATCTTGACCATGTGTATGGTGTCGGGATCGCGAAACCGCATTGCTTGCAGTCCGAGCTTTCCCAGCCCGAGCAGGTCGCTCCACTTGCGGCGCACGATGTTTGGAGGAGTGGTCATTAATAGACCCTCCACCCATTCTCCCAGTCGGGCGAGACTGTGCTCGTAGGCTGGATAAGCAGCCGCATCGCGCTTCGAAAACTTCGCAAGCTCCTCTTGCGTGCGCTTCATGTCTTGCCAGAAGAAAAGGTGGCGGCCGTCCGGGAAGGCGGTGAAGAAGGCGGGGTCTTTGGGATAGAGTTGATAGCCGAAGCGCTCCAGCTCGAGCTCGCGAATTATTCTCGGTTGAAGCAGGCTGCAGAGGTAAGACAGAGTCAAGACTTTGTAGCCAGGCCACGGTTCTTCGGTCACGCATGCGCCGCCGAGCACTTCACGGCGCTCAAGAACGGTCACGCTCAAACCGGCGCGCGCGAGATAGGCGGCTGTGACCAGACCATTGTGTCCGCCGCCGATAATAACCGCATCAACCCTGTTCGTCATCAACTCCCCATTTGCGTTTATCGTTTCGCGTTTGGCGTTTCTAGAAGGACTAAGCCTTGTGCGCGCGGATCCAGAGCTCGTCCACCGAACCTTCCTTCAGCATCTTCGTCGCGTAGACGATCTGGCCGGTGTGAGTCGCCAGATGGATCGCAATGCCGAATATCTGTTCAAACACGGTCACGTAATAGTTCGGTTCTTCTGTAGGGTCCATGAAGCGGGACGTCTCAAAGGAGTCAAGGACCGAAACGGCCTGGGCAACAGTCTCGTCGAAGATCGCGAGAAGCTGCTCCTTCGGAACTGGGCCGCGCTCGGAGAACTCGGCGGGGCGGTCGCGCTCATAGTTCATGTGTCCGATGCTGCGGGACAGATAATGGCGCGTCGAGCCTGAGACGTGCAGCACCAGGTTGCCGACCGAGTTGCTCTGGTCGTTGGGCCGCCACCAGAGTTGTTCTTCGCTGAGGTCTTCGATGCAACTCCTGACCTGAGCGGGAAGGATTTTTGTTATACGGCTACGAAATGCCGCGAGTGCCACCTGATCGAGTGTTGTTGGGTCAGCCATCGGCGCCTCCTGAGACTCTCTCTGACTTGCGCACTGGAGCGGGTGATTGTAGTGGTTGCGAGTCACGCTTTGCAAACTGCGCATCAGAAAACAGTCAGCGCAGTTCGAGATGAGCGACGGTTTCAACGTGGTAGGTTTGTGGAAACAGGTCGAATGCGGTCACGCGCGTAAGCCTGTAGCCTGCGGACGCAAGTTCACGCAGGTCGCGCGCAAGCGTCGTCGGATCACAAGAAACATAACTCACCCGTTGAGGCCGGAGCGTCGCTATTCGACTGATCGCCTGGGCTGCCCCGACCCTTGGAGGGTCCAGCAATACGAGATCAGGCCTCGATGAGGAGGCGGCACACGTTCGAATAAGGTCCTTCAGCGCTGTCTCAACGTGCCCTGTATGGAACTCGGCGTTCCCGATGCCGTTCGTAGCAAGATTCTGCCGCGCGAAGTTGGCTGCACGGACCTCGGATTCGACTCCCACGACTCGTTCGAATATGCGAGCCAGCGGGATGGTGAAGAGCCCGACGCCCGCATACAGATCGATAGCCAACCGGCCGCCCGCGCTTCCGACAGCTTCTTCAACGAGAGATTCAATTAGGAACTGGTTCGCCTGGAAGAAGGCAGACGCATTGAAATCATAGATGGCTCCACAGACGACTCTGCTGGTACTGATTCCGGGGAGTCCTCCGAGAGCGGGCTCGAATGACACGCCTGAGTTGCCCGCTGCCATCTCGATTTCGGCGAAGCGTCGTCCGGCAAGCACAGGGTCGCCGGCTTCCGGCGACGCGCTCAGCAGTGATCTCAGCGAACTGAGAGCGGAGTTGAGTTCCAGTACGAGAATTGGACACTCCTCGACGTCGCAGACAGAGTGCGAGCCGGGCCGAGAGAAACCGATTCTAATCTCGGCTCCGATGCTCGATTCCACGCGCTCCAATTTAACCTGAGCGCGGGCGCGGTAGGCGAACTCCGCTTCCGCGCGAACTTCGATCTCATGAGGCCAGTCCAGTTTGCCTATGCGCGCGAGCGCGTCGCGCACGAATCCCGCCTTTGCCGCGAGTTGCTCCTGGTACACGATGTGTTGAAGCTGACAGCCGCCGCAGTCTCCGAAGTATCTGCATCGCGCTTCACGTCTGGAGGGAGAGGGAACGAGTATCTCTTCGATGACTGCGCGAGCGAAGTTCTTCTTGATCTCGGTGATACGGACGCGAAGCCTCTCTCCGGCGGCAGCGAGCGGTACGAAAATGGCCAGGCCCTGGTAACGAGCAACGGCCTCTCCACCGTAGGCAAGTCGCTCCGTGGTTACCTCGACCAGGTCGCCGGCTTCAGGAGATCTCGGTTCGGGCATCCGTTCACCATAACAGTTTCGTCGCGAGACCGGAAATAGCAGGCGGAGAGGGAGAGTGTGGGAGTGTGGGGGTGTGGGTGTGTGGGTGTGTGGGGGTGTGGGAGTGTGGGGGTGTGGGGGTGTGGGAGTGTGGGAGTAAGGGAGTATGGGAGTATGCGAGTATGGGACACTCCCACACCCCCACACTCCCTCAAATATAGAACAG
>JBGPFL010000530.1:0-4501 GCA_041483295.1 Blastocatellia bacterium
CTGAGAGCCGCCCTATGACCGTCTTGAACACCTCCGGCCTCACATCGCCGAATATGCGCTCACGCACCTCCTCGCGACTAAAACCGAGCGCGAGCGGCTCGCGCGCATGGTACTCGGTGAGCACCCCTATCACCTGCGCAGCGAGCGCTTCGCAGGCCTGGCTTGAAAGCAGTGCCAGCGGCGAGGCCGAGACCTCCAGCACGCGGCCCGCCCGAATGAGTTCGCCTGTCTCCCGGGTGATCTCCTCGTCGGTCGCTCCTGTGCGCGCTGCCAGCTCTCCTGCGGTCAGCGCGCGAGCGCCGGCCATCTCGATAAGGATGGCAATTCGCTCTCGAATATCCGCGCTCTCGAGTCTGGTCAGCCTGGCGCGAGCCTGGCCGTCGCGTATCCTGTGCTTGTCGGGCAGAGCATCAATGATGACTCCGCCGCCTATCGTCACCTGAGGCGAGTAGCTGCGGATGATGAACCGGTCGCCCGGCAGCGTCGCAATCGGTTCTTCCAACCGCAGTTGAACCAACCGGCTCTCGCCGGGATTGATGTAGCGCAAGTCCTCAGTCTCTTCCTCGGCGCTGCTCTGCTCTCCGCGCAGGATTACCACGCGGGCCATCACCTCGGCCGTGCCGTGATGCAGCCGCACACGCGCCCGCTGCGCCAGCGGCCGCGCCGCGCTTTCGAGCAAGTCCAGCCGCGCATCGATCATCGAGGTCGCTCGAAGGCGGCCGGCCGGAGCGAGCATACTTCCGCGCGGGGCCTGTTCGACGATCAAGCCTTGAAGGTTCACCGCCGTGCGCTGACCAGCCAGGGCCACTTCCGTGTCGCGGCCGTGGACCTGAAGATTGCGGATGCGACTTCGCGCCCCGCCTGGGAGCACTTCGATCTCATCCCCGACCTTGAGCTCGCCGGCAATGAGAGTGCCGGTTACCACCGTGCCGAAGCCTCTGATCGAGAATGCGCGATCTACGGGCAGACGCGGAACCGCGCAAGTCGCCTTCGGCTCAACGGAGGCGGCAAGCTCTACAAGGGCGGCTTTCAGTTCTTCGATCCCTTCGCCCGTCCGTGAGCTGACGGAGATGATCGGAGCCTCGTCCAGAAATGAGCCGCGCACGAAATCCGCCACCTCCGCCTGCGCAAGCTCTCGCAGGTCGTCATCGACCAGATCCGATTTGGTCAAAGCGACCAGTCCCGACTTCACATGCAACAAGCGGGAGATGTCGAAGTGCTCGCGAGTCTGAGGCATTATGGATTCGTCGGCTGCGACTACCAGCATGACCACGTCGATCCCGTGCGCCCCCGCAAGCATGTTCTTAACGAAGCGTTCGTGTCCGGGCACATCTATGAAACCAAATCTAGTGTCGCCTATGGCCAGGTCGGCGAAGCCGATGTCGATGGTGATGCCGCGTTCCTGTTCTTCTTTGAGCCTGTCGGCGTCGATGCCGGTGAGCGCTTCGACAAGCGCAGTCTTGCCGTGATCGATATGTCCGGCCGTTCCGACAATGATGTGCTTCATACAGTTTTGCTCTTCGGTCAAGATACAAGACTGGTTTAGCCAAATCAAATCAGTCGTCAGTGGTCAGAAGTCCGGCGGATTTTGGATTCTCCATAATTCTCTATTTTGGATTTTGGATTGCGTGCTTCCAAGAGCCAAAATCTAAAATCCAAAATCCAGCTGGCTGGTGCTATAATGCGTGGCGTCAGTTTCCCGGCCCGTTTTTAGATCCGTACATACAGGAGGAAAGCCGAATGAGATCCCACACACAGTTCACTAAATCCAGCCTGGCTACTCTCCTCTTCTGCACGTTCTTGTGCGCAGTCGCCAATGCGCAGACGGGCAGTCTGGCGGAGGCCTATCCTCAGGCGGTGCGGAAGGCAGGCAGCATTCTTGAAGGCTCGGCAGTGAAACGAGTTTCGCCTGCTTATCCGCCTCTCGCGAAGGCAGCGCGGGTGTCGGGCGTGGTTGTGGTCGAGGTGGCTGTCGACGAGACAGGCACAGTAATCGGAGCCCGCGCTCTGTACGGTCATCCTTTGTTGAAGGATGCAGCGGTCGCGGGAGCACGCGGCTGGAGATTCTCGCCGACCACGCAGGACGGAGTCGCGGTGAAGGTGACGGGAACGCTGACATTCTCATTCGACCTGGATCACAACGCCCCCGACGGGGTCGGTACAGCTGACGACTCGGTAGAGAGGGCTCGCGAAGCGGTTCAGCTCAATCCGTATTCCTACGAAGCTCAACTCTTGCTTGCCCGAGCTTATGTCTCGGCCTTTCGGCCTGAAGAGGCGATTGATTCCTTCAAGGAAGTGGTCCGCCTCAAGGCAGACCTTAAGGTTGCTTATTTGGAATTAGGTTCACTCTACAAAAGCCTGCAGCGTTACGATGAAGAGATCCTTACCTACAAACAGGCGCTCGAGGCCGTTCCCGATGCGCCTGATCTTCTGGACCGCCTGGGTTGGGCTTTGGGTCAGCGTAATCGTTTTGCCGAAGCCGTGGAGATTCAAAAGCGACTGACCGAAGTCTCGCCTGAAGATGCCAGGGTGCATTTGAATCTGGGATGGTTCCTGATAAAGCTCAAGCGCTTCGATGATGCAATACCTCCAATAGAGCAGGCGATTCGCATCAACCCCAAATACGGCACGGCTTATCACAATCTTGGCTGGGTCTATCATGAGCTTCATCGATACGACGAGGCATTGGCTGCTTATGCTCAGGCCATCGAAATCAAGCCCCCATACGAACAGTCGCAAAAGGTTTATCGGGAAATTGCTGACACCTATTTTCGGCTCAATCGCCATGCCGAAGCCATTGAAGCCTGCAAGAAATCGATTGAGACGGATCCCGGCTATTTCGATGGGTACTTCGTGTTGGCGGGGCTTTATCATCAGACCGGCCGTTTTGAGGAATCGCTCGAGCTGTTAAGACAAGCAGATGAAATAAAGCCTGGCGACCCAAACTTGCTTGGCACCTTCGCCGACGTGTATGGGCACCTTGGCCGATTCGCAGAGTCAGAGAAGGCTGCGCGGGAGGCCCTTCGCATCAAACCCGACCTGCCCCAGATATATGGCCTGCTTGGAGCGGCGCTGCTTGGTCAGCAAAAGGTCGCCGAGGCTGAGCTGGTGCTTAGCAGGGCGCTTCAGGCCAACCCCAAGAGAGCGGATGTCTATCTGATGTTAGGCTCGGTCCTCGCACATCAGGGCAAGCAGGCCGCGGCGTCATCAGCATATAAGAAGGCGCTTGAGCTTGATCCCGACAATCCGGTGATCCTTAACAATGTGGGTTATGCGATGGTCGAGAGCGGCGAGCGGCTCGAAGAAGCGCTACAGATGATCCAGCGGGCTGTGAAGGCGAACCCGAGCAATGGGTTCTACCTCGACAGCCTCGGCTGGGCCTATTTCAAACTCGGTAAGCTTGAGGAGGCCGATCACTATCTGAGCGAGGCTGCGCGCATCAACGCTACATCGGCCGCAGTGCAGGAGCATCTGGGGGACTTGCTCCAGGCCAGGGGAAAGAAGGAGCTGGCGCAGGGAGCGTGGCAGAAGGCACAGACCCTGACATCCGACCCGATACAAATAGAGCGAGTCAAGAAGAAGCTTGCTGGAGACGCCAAGAAGTGATGCGGATGCGTGATACGTGATGCGTGACGAGTGACGGATCACGCATCACTCTTCACGCATCACGCTTTCTTATCCTCTCTACAATCTCGCTGGTCGATGAGCCTCGAAGGTAAGGTAGTGAAAGCACCCGGCCGCCCGCGGCCTCGACTTCCTCGCGGCCGACGATCGTTTCAATGGCCCAGTCGCCTCCTTTGACGAGCACGTCGGGCAGGAGCCTGGCGATCAACTCGCGCGGCGTCGCCTCATCAAAGATAGTCACGTAGTCGACTACTTGGAGCGCAGCCATTATTTCGGCGCGCTCATCTTGATTCAAAATCGGGCGTCCCTCCCCCTTCAGCAGTCGGACCGAAGCATCGCTATTAAGCGCGACCACCAGCAGATCCCCCAGCGACCGAGCCTCCCGCAGGTATCGCACATGACCCGCGTGCAGAAGGTCGAAACAACCATTGGTGAAGACCACCCGCTTGCCTTCTCTTCGTAGTCGCTTGCGCTCTTCGATCAACGCGTCCCTGCCCATCACTTGTCCCATCGTGTCGATTCCTCCATACCTCACATCCGCAATGCCGCCAGGCGGCGGCCCACCCCTGTCGGTCTGGGCCTCCCCCAAGCGCGGCTCAATGGTCCTTGATCGATCGGTCCAGGCGCCATTGGTTCTTCTCATTGGGAGCGTCGGTTTCGGTCTGATCGCCATCGTACTCACCCAGGTTATGAGGAGCAAGGCAAGAACGGCCGAGACTCGAAAGGGGTCTCCCGGCCTGGTGTTCCCGGCATCTCTGCGGTTGTACCAGCTCGCTCACACCAAAACCAATACGAACCACAAAGCACCGAGCCGGCGGGGCGGCTTGCGAAACAGCCGAGCACCAGGGGAACAAGCGGGTGCAATTGACACTGGGAC
>JBGPFL010000531.1:0-4498 GCA_041483295.1 Blastocatellia bacterium
GGCGAGTTCGGGCGCACCATCTACAGCCAGGGGACGCTGACCAAGGACAACTACGGCCGCGACCACCACCCGCGTTGCTTCACGATGTGGGTCGCAGGCGCAGGTATCAAACGCGGATTCACTTTGGGCGAGACCGATGACTATTCATACAACGTCGTCTCAGACCCGGTACACGTTCACGATCTGCAGGCGACGATCCTCCACTGTCTCGGAATCGACCATAAACGACTTACGTTCAAGTTTCAGGGCCGGCACTTCAGGCTGACCGATGTGCAGGGTGAGGTCGTCAGTAAGACATTAGCTTGAGTAACCTTGGCAACCGGGCAGAGGCCGCCGGGTGCGCGTCACGATTTTGCGCACTCCCCACGCACGGACTGTCGCGGAACTCGTTGCGAAGGTAGTTCACTGGAGAGGCACAGTTTGTTCGAGTTTCAAGTCCAGTTCACCGCAGGGGCGCAGAGTCCTCGAATCACGATCTCTGCGCCCCCTCTGCGTTCTTTGCGCCTCGGCGGTGAAGCACGTTTTCGCGACGGTCAAGCTGTCCTTGGCTTCTCGCGCGCAAAATCGTGACGCGCATCAGCGGCCCCGACTGTCGGAACCGGGTCTCGAGTTCCGGCTGACTGTAAAATCCCGATCTTCGCAGATCTTCTCGTCACTTCGACCCACCCTGCTCTGATCGAGCGGTCCGTAGCGAGGAAAAAAGTGGGGAGATAAAAAGCGACCTGAGAGGGTGCCGGAATGGTTAGCGCCTACAAGCCCTGACACACGCCTCGTAGCGCTCCGTCACTTCACGTAAGCACCTTTCACGTTCGGGACGAGGCAGGTTTCTGCACCTCTGGCGCGCCTGTTTGGCCTCTTCACGGCAGCGCCTCACGCAGTCACGTCCGTCAGCCAGGGAAGCCTGAGTCGAGAAGAACGTTCCCAGGCAAAACACCAGCGTCACGACAAGCAATACTAGCTTTTTCATTTGAAGTCTCCTTTTGGATTCGGCTTCGAGCATGAGGGAGGGAGGACTCTGCTCGAAAGACCTACGACGCCTTATATGACGCGGGCGGGTGAGGTTTGGTCGGAAAATGTCAGCTCGACAAAGTTATGCGATCTGGTGCAGCCGCTTGGAGCGCGCGAGCGATTGTGCGGTTCGACTGTCCGGAATACACTGACATCGGTTATTGTATTCGCCGACCAGGGAGGAGATGCAACGATGACAACGAACAGACAGATTACGCTGGCAGCGCGTCCCACCGGTTATCCGAAAGAGTCCGACTTCAAACTGGTCGCGTCGCCCATCCCGGATCTTCAAGATGGGCAGATACTGGTTCGCATTCTATACATGTCGGTCGATCCTTACATGCGTGGCCGCATGAATGATGTTCAATCGTATGCGCCCGCGGTGAAGCTTGGTCAGGTGATGGTTGGCGGCGCAGTGGGCAGCGTTATCCAATCCACCAATGCTCGATTTCAAGAGGGCGACCTGGTAGAAGGACCGTTCGGCTGGCAAGAGTACGCGATCTCGGACGGCGCCGGGGTAAGGAAGATCGACGGGAGTCTCGCGCCAATATCGACCGCCTTGGGAATCCTGGGTATGCCCGGCCTGACTGCGTACTTTGGATTGTTGGACATCTGTAATCCGCAGCCCGGAGAGACCGTCGTGGTCTCGGGCGCCGCGGGAGCGGTCGGCTCACTCGTAGGCCAGATCGCAAGAATCAAAGGTTGCCGAGTGGTTGGCATAGCGGGCGGCGACGACAAGGTCAACTATCTCACCGGCGAGTTGGGTTTCGACGCGGCGTTCAACTACAAGACGGTCGATGACTACTACGCGAAGCTGAAGGAGCTGTGTCCCAAAGGCATCGACGCATATTTTGACAACGTGGGTGGCGCAATCACGGATGCGGCGTTCAGATTGATCAACACCAAAGCCAGGATAGCGGTCTGCGGCCAGATATCTCAGTACAACGTGGATAAGCCGGAGATGGGACCACGAATACTGCTCGTTTCGCTGCTGGTTAAACAGGCGAGAGCCGAAGGCTTCTTGGTATCTCAATTCGCGAATCGCTTCGGAGAAGGCTTGAAGCAAATGGCTGCGTGGTTGAGCGAAGGGAAGTTGAAGTACCGTGAAGATATTGAGGAGGGGCTTGAGAACGCGCCCCGAGCATTCATAGCCATGTTGAAAGGGAGGAATACCGGCAAGCAGCTCGTCAAAGTCGCGGAGGCTTAATCCGATTTGTTGGTGTCATCTTCAATTGCACCCCTTTTCAAATCGCGTTAGGGACTTTGCTGCCGGCTCTGTTGGGCTGGCGTTTGTTGCTCCAATTCCTTGCGGGCGGTTATGGCTTCAGTGAACCAGATCAGCTCGCTTAGAAAGGCTTGGGCCTTTGACTCAAGCGACGAATCGATAAGAGTTCCATCTTCCTGGATGCGCTCCTCGACTTTGGATATCGGCAGACTTGCCGGGATGGGGAAGGCGCTCATAGCCAGGGTGACCAACCGCAGATGGGCCAGGCAATTCACGCCGCCGAAATCTGCTGCCGAAACTGTTACGATCCCTATCGGCTTGCGACTGTATTCCGGCTTAAAGTAATCAAGACAATTCTTCAAAACGCCGGGGTAGCTGTTGTTGTACTCGGGTGTGACGATCACGAGAGCGGCGGCCCTGGAGAGCTTGCCGCTGAATTCGAGGACTCGGGGCGGCGGATCATCTCGGAATCTGAGACGCTCCTCGATCATTGGAAAATCGTAGTCGCGGAGGCTCGGTCTGTTTCATCCGGTCGGCGATGAAATACGCAGCCCTCGCGGTGCGCCTTCCCCTTCGAGTGCTACCCAGAATGACGGGAATATAGAACATATTGTTCGGCAATCACCGGTAAGGGCCAGCCACGAATCACACGAATTTCACGAATCTAACACGAATTATTCGTGAACATTCGTGGAATTCGTGCAATTCGTGGCTGGCCCTTCACCGGATAGTTACCTTGCCATAATCATCCGATGTGGACAAGCTGTTGAACACGATTGATATCATTAACAATTGTCGATGCTGATCTCCTTGCCTGGTGGAAGGAGCAACAACAAGAAGGGTGATGACAATGGCTGTCGTTGAGATCAAAGAATTGCAACCCCTGAGTGCCGAAGAACTGCTGAAGATGAACGCGTATTGGCGCGCCGCGAATTATCTCTCGGTTGGTCAGATTTACCTGAGGGACAATCCTCTGCTTCGCGAGCCGCTGAAGCTGGAGCACACCAAGCCCAGACTGCTCGGTCACTGGGGAACTACGCCGGGGCTCAACTTCGTCTATGTCCACCTCAACCGCGTTATCAAGAAACATGATCTGAACCTGATCTACATCTGTGGTCCCGGCCACGGTGGCCCCGGGATGGTCGCCAACACCTATCTGGAAGGCACCTACAGCGAGTTCTATGCCAACATCTCACAAGACGTCGAAGGTCTCGAAAAGCTCTTTCGCCAATTCTCCTTTCCTGGCGGCATCCCGAGCCACGCTGCGCCTGAGACTCCGGGATCGATCAATGAAGGCGGTGAACTCGGTTATTCACTCGCGCACGCCTATGGGGCTGTCTTCGACAATCCGGATCTGATAGCCGCTTGCGTCATCGGTGACGGCGAGGCGGAGACCGGCGCTCTCGCTGCCAGCTGGCACTCCAATAAGTTTCTGAATCCCGCGCGCGATGGCACGGTCCTGCCGATCCTGCATCTGAACGGCTACAAGATCGCAAACCCGACAGTTCTGGCGAGGTTGAGCCCCGATGAACTGGCGAGTCTGTTTACAGGCTACGGATACAAACCCTATTTGGTCGAGGGCGACGATCCCGAAACAATGCATCAACTCATGGCCGCGACTCTCGATGTTGTCATTGACGAGATTCAAAGGCTTCAGAAAGACGCTCGTATCAATGGATTCAGACAACGGCCGCAGTTTCCGATGATTGTTTTGCGCTCGCCGAAAGGCTGGACGGGACCAAAGGCTGTCGATGGACTCCCCAGCGAAAACTCGTTTCGCTCGCATCAGGTTCCATTTGCGGAACTGGCCCACAAGCCCGGGCACTTGAAGCTGCTCGAAGAATGGATGCGCAGCTACAAACCCGAAGAGCTATTCGACCAAAACGGGAGGTTGATCGCGGAGGTGGCTGAGTTAGCTCCGCAGGGCGAGCGGCGAAAGGGATCGAATCCACATGCGAATGGCGGCTTGCTGCTCAAAGACTTGAAGATGCCGGATTTCCGCGAGTACGCGATGGCTGTCCCAAAGCCAGGCACTGTAGAGGCCGAAGCGACGCGTGTGATGGGACAATTCCTGCGCGATGTGATGAAGCTCAACCGCGATTCGCGGAATTTCCGCGTGATGGGACCGGACGAGACCGCTTCAAACCGTCTTAACGGTCTCTTCGAG
Source organism: Blastocatellia bacterium (assembly GCA_041483295.1). Taxonomy (GTDB): domain Bacteria; phylum Acidobacteriota; class Blastocatellia; order UBA7656; family UBA7656; genus DASYSA01. The sequence continues at coordinate 4,401 of JBGPFL010000531.1, forward strand.
GCGACCGATCGAGTTTTTACAGGAACTATCTTACCGACCGACGACCACCTGTCGCCGGATGGCCGAGTGATGGAGATCTTGAGCGAGCACATGTGTCA
>JBGPFL010000532.1:0-4492 GCA_041483295.1 Blastocatellia bacterium
CGTGGCGCCGTCGCATCGTGCTGAGCGCGATTGCGCTGATCCTGGCGGTAATCCTATGTGTGCCGTGGAACGCGTCCGTTGGTAACTATGGCACGCTCGTCTCGATACCCGGACAGGAGGCAATAATCCGAGCGCCAGAGAACGCTACTCTGATCGAGTTGCGCGCTCAGCCTGGCGACGTTGTAGAACGGGCGAGCATAGTCGGGCGAATGGGCAACCTGGAGCTGGAAGAGCAGATCGTTCAGGTGCAGTCAGAGCTTGCTCGCGCAACCGCGGATCACGATCGCCTATTCGGCGAGCTTCGCACGCGCGAAGAAGCGGCGTCGCGCGCCGAGCTGCAGCTCAGCCAGCGCCGTCACGAGTTCGACGATATTCACTCCGAACAGCAGCAGATCAATGAACGCCGCGCTCTAACAACGCCGGAGGCGTTTAGGCTTGTCAGCGTATCCAGCCCGTCTTTTCCGGCGCCGACACCTTACCCGGCGGCGCTTGCTGTACTTCAAGCCGACATAGACATGCTCGCGGCGCAGTTTGCGGAAGCGACTACCAGGGTCGACCGGGCGCGCGGCCTCTTCAATCAAGGTCTCCTGCCGCGAAGCGAGATGGAGGCCGTAGAAACGCGAGGCGTTTCGATGTCCCACGAACTTGCCCGGGCGCGCGAGCAGCTTGGAGCCGCGTTGATTGAGCATCGCCGCAAGCACTCAAGCGCGTCTACTGAGATGCAGCTGCGAGCTCGGATCTCCGCGCAGAGCATTTACAGGTGGACGTGCTTGGCGGCCAGTTGCCCGCCACCCGTGAAGTGATCCGTATGCTCGAGTCCCGTCTCGATCTGCTCAAGCGCAAACAGGCCCAGTTTGTGCTGGTCACCTCGCGCGAGGGGACCGTCTACGGTGAAGAGTTGCCGCGAATGGTCGGGCGCTATTTTCAAAAGGGAGAGGAAATCTGCCGGGTGGCGGACACGCGAGAATTGGTTTTGCGCATTCAATTGCCCGAACAGGAGATTGGCGACGTGCGCATCGGGCATCAGGCGCGCCTCAGGACTCGGTCTTTTCCTGATCGGGTCTTTTACGGCATCGTGTCAAAGATAGGGAGCGAGAGCGAACGCGATGAACACGGTCAGACGACGTATAGGGTCGAGCTTGCGATAGAGAATCCCGAAGGACTGCTGCGGCCGGGCATGACGGCTTTCGCGCGGATTGACTTTGGCCGCCAGATGGCCGGTCTGATACTGCTGCAGAAGATCAAGCGGTTGCTGAGGCCAGAGATGTGGATGCTGTGAAGTCAGGCACGCGCGCCACCTCCGGTCGTCGCTCAGGTTGTCCTCAGGCGTGAGAAGGGGGCGCAGGTTTACGACTTGCTGATCGGCCGGTACCTGCCTGAAGCGACACCTGCGGAATGAACCCTGAGTTCCTGAGGGTGCCTTGATATCTAGTCGAGCGCCGGGTTGAACGTGAGAGCCAATCAAATCGACCTTATACCATGCGCTCCGCGGCGCACGGAATTCGATCGTGTTGTTCCGAAAGAGTATTCCGCGCTCGGCTGGCCAGGTGGGCTTTTCGGCCTCGTCCGGTTTCACCTCACCGGTGTTTCCGCGAGTGCGAACCCGAGTGCCCCGATCCACCATGCGCCTTCGAGACCTGACCAACGACTTTTTGCTCGGCCTCCGGCCGGTTAGTGAGCGGGTGGATGTAAAGGTTTGGGACCTCGTATGCGGCTGCAATTCCTGCTTTTTTGCCCTTCGCCGGGGCCTCCACGGCCTGCGATATCGCCACCAGCGCGTTCGGTTTCTTGCTCCTCGCCGGAAGGGCTTCATCGTGGACGGCCGATCTTGCCGCCGACCACCAGCAGGGTCTTTCGTCGTCGAGGGCATCTTCCCAAGAGACGGCGCAAATCTTGTGCATAGACTCGGCGGCGGCCGGGATTCTCAGTATGCGCTTGAGCTCGCCCATTTCGTAACGGCTCAGGCGGAAGCCGTACTCTTCTACCGTCCCCTCGACATCCGGGGCGTGTGCCACCAGTTCCCCGAGGAAAACGTGATCTAAGCAAGCCAAACCGATTACTGCCCAGAACTCAATCATGACAGCCTCCTATCCGTTGGTGGTTTGTATTTTCCCGGAAACCTCTCCGGACGCAAAAGGGACCTGCGGACCGCGTCGCGAATGCAGAACGGCTGGAAACGAATTGTCCCGGCGCCACTCGATCTCACCAGTGCTGACCCGAAATCTGAAACGCTCAGCGGGTCGGTGACATCGACTTCTAGAGAGAGATGGCATTGTCTCAGGCCGCGTTATCTTACGACGAAGCGAGACGGAAAACAATCGAGAACTCACTCCGGGAGCCCAACGAGTTTGGCCAAGTCGCGAAACCTTGGGTTGGGCCGCAGGCTCTCAAGCCTCGGGTCCACTTTGAGGTAGACCAGCGAACTGACCCCTTCCCGATAGGCTTTTTCCAGGTAGTCAAAAGCGCGCTGTTGATCTCCCAGGCCGGCATAGATCACCGCGATGTAGTATGGGGAGACGAGGCCCTCGCTCAAGAGATCCCTGAGCAACCGCTTGGCTTCGGCGCGTTGGTTGTCGAACGCATAAGCTTGCGCGAGCATCGCCCGGTCCCGACCGCTCGTCGAACGGGCGACGACCTCCTTGAACTCCGCTATTGCTTCTGTAAACCTCGCCTTCTTCAAATAAGCCAGGCCGAGTAGCCTGTGCGCCTGGGCGAAGTCGCGATCCAACTTGAGCGTGTTCTGCGCCTGCTCGATGGCCTGGTCGTACCGGCCGGCGTAGTAGTGGTGCATTCCCACATCTCGATTGATGATTACTGAAAAGGGATCCAAATCTCGTGCGCGCGTAATCTCGCCGAACGCCTCCTCGTGCCGGCCCATCGCCGCGAGGTACTCCGCGTACCAATGGTGGGCCGTGGGGTAGACCGGATTAAGCTCAATGGCTCGCTTGAATTCTCTCTCAGCCACTGACCAGTTCCACTCATAAAGCATGCTCACGACGGCCAATGAGGTGTGCGCTTCGGCAAGCGAGTCGTCTTTGAACAGCGCCTTCGACGCTGCGTCCTTCGCCTTTACCCTCACCTCTGTCTCCGAAACGGGGAGTGCGTTTCCGCCGAGAATGTAACAGTCGGCTAATAGGGCATAAGCCAGCGCGAATTCCCGATCCTTGACGATTGCTTGTTGGAAGAAATCGATCGCCGTCTTGATCCCCTCCTCGCTCCGTTTCTCCGAGTGGTAGCGGCCTTTCAGGTAAAGGTCATAAGCTTCCGTGTTTTGCGTGTCACGTTTGGCCAGCCGCCGTTCCAGCTCACCCGTTAGTCTCAGTCGCAATCTGCCTGAGACGCCGTGGGCAATCTCCTCCTGCACCGACTGGATGTCAGCGATCTTCCGGTTGTACTGCTCGCCCCAGAGCTGCGACCCCTTGGCGACGCTCACGAGGTACACCTGGATGGTTAAGTATCTCTCCCGAGCGACCACTCGTCCCATCAGCACAGCGCGCACGCCTAACTCGCGCCCGACCTTTTGCGGGTCCACGTCTTCGCCTTTGTAGCGGAACATCGTGGTCCAAGCCGGGACACGCAGTTGGGGCAGTTGCGAGAGGCTATTGATGAGCCATTCCGTGATCCCATCGCTAAGGTAGTCCGCAACTCGATCGTCGCTCGCGTTGGCGAACGGCAAGACGGCGATCGAATCGATGGCGACTTCCAAGTTCCTACCGCGCAAGTAATAACCGATCCCGAGCGCGGCGCTGACGATGGACAGGAGTGTGATGATCCCCGCAAGCTTGTGGCCTTTTATTTTGTTGACCACCGTCTCAACCCTTGAAGGCTTACGTGCAGAGTCGTCGGTGTGAGGACGGACCGCTTCAGGCTGTTGCGTCCCGGCTTGTTCTGCCGGCTCGCTGCTTCTTGCCGCATTCGCCTGGTCAGGCGCAACTGGCTGAGGCAGGTGTCCGAGTTGCGCCTTGAACTCCAATTCCCGATTGAGATCTTTGAGGTCTATCAGCAAGTCCTTGATTGCCTGGTAGCGCGTCTCGCGATCTTTGCGCAGCGCTTTGCTGACAATGCGTTCCAACTCCGGCGGCACGTCAGGCGCGGAGTCGGCGAGCGGCGGCGGGTCAGTCTTCAGGATAGAAGCGATCAGATCGTTTGCGGTCTGGCCGTCAAACGGCGGGCGCCCCGTAATCATTTCATATAGAGCTACACCAAAACTGAAGATGTCGCTGCGCGCATCCGCCTCCAAGCCGCGAGCCTGCTCCGGCGACATATAAGCCGCCGTCCCCATCACCACCCCGGAATCGGTGGTCACCATGGGCAGCGTCAAGGCTTCGGTGTCCACTGTCAGCTGGCTTCGCGGAGCTAGTTTGGCTAGCCCGAAATCGAGCACCTTGACCAGCCCATCGGGCCGCAACATTACGTTTTCAGGCTTGATGTCACGGTGAATGATTCCGGCTCCGTGCGCCGCGCTCAAGGCGCTCGCAATCTGCACGGCCGC
>JBGPFL010000533.1:0-4490 GCA_041483295.1 Blastocatellia bacterium
CTCAAGCCTTTCTACGGAGGGACCTACTATCCGCCCGTCGATCGCCAGGGCATGCCCGGTTTCCCGCGGGTGCTGTTGGCAATCGCCGATTCATACCAGAGCAGGAAGTCAGAGGTAACTTCCAGCGCCGATGCCATTACCGCGGAGCTGCGAAAGATGAACCGCTTTCGCGCCGTGGGCGAGATGCTGACGACCGAGGTTTTGAATCAGGCCTACTCAGGGTTGACATCGAACGCCGACCGAGTGAACGGTGGCTTTGGCGGCGCGCCGAAGTTCCCGCCGTCGATGAACCTGATGTTCCTGCTTCGTCACCGTAAGAGGACCAACTCGGCTCCCGCCCTCGAGATCGTTGAGCTGACGCTCGAGAAGATGGCGCGCGGCGGCATGTACGATCACCTCGGCGGCGGTTTCGCGCGGTATTCAGTTGACGCCCACTGGCTGGTGCCCCACTTCGAGAAGATGCTTTACGACAACGCCCTATTGTCGCGCGCCTACCTGTACGCGTACCAGATGACCCGGCGGCCGCTGTACCGGCAGGTCGCCGAAGAGATATTCGAGTACATACTGCGCGATATGACCGATCGCGAAGGGGGATTCTACTCTGCTGAAGATGCGGACAGCGAAGGCGAAGAAGGCAAGTTCTACGTCTGGACCAAAGGCGAGGTGATCAAGACCCTTGGAGAAGAGGAGGGCCGCCTGTTTTGTGAGTACTTCGATGTAACCGCCGGCGGCAACTTCGAACATGGCAAGTCGATCTTGAACATACCTCGTTCGATGGAGGCGTTCGCCGAGGAGCGCGGATTGGACGCGGTCGAAGTCAGCCGGATAATAAGCAGCGGCAAGAAGAAGCTATTCTACGTGCGCGAAGAACGCGTGCGACCGACTCGCGACGACAAGATTCTTACATCCTGGAATGCCCTGATGCTCACCTCTCTCGCTGAGGCGGCAAACATTCTCGGGCGCGACGACTATCGCGAAGTGGCGATCAGAAGCGCGGACTTTCTTTTGAAGAACCTGATGCAGGACGGCAGGCTGCTCCGGACTTACAAAGACGGGCAGGCGAAGTTGAACGCTTACCTGGATGACTATGCCTATCTCGTCGAGGCTCTCCTGGCGGTTTACGAAGCTACATTCGAGATCAGGTATTTCGAAGAGGCTCGACGTCTGGCGGATACGATGATCGCGCAGTTTTGGGATGACTCCGAGGCCGGTTTTTTCTTCACCTCGGCGGACCACGAGCAACTGATCACGCGCACGAAGGAATACTTCGATAACGCGACGCCGTCGGGTAATTCGGTGGCGACGCTCGTTTTGCAGAAGCTCGGGCTGCTGACCCAGGAGAACGAGTATCAGCGATGTGCAGTGGGCGTTCTTCACGCCATCCATCAGGCAATGGCGCGCTACCCGAGCGCGTTCGGATACATGCTCTGCGCGCTCGATTTTTACCTGGCCGAGCCGAAGGAGATTGCGATCATCGGGGTGCCCGGATCACACGAGGTCAGATCGTTTGTCGAAGAGATCTTCTCTCGCTACCTACCGAATAAGGTGTTGGCGCTCGGGGAACCGGCAGATCTCGAAGGTGGATTCACGATCAAGCTTCTGGCTGGAAGGCCGGCGATAGATGGCAAACCGACCGCATACGTGTGCAGGCTCTACACGTGCCTGGCGCCGGCTACAACAACACAGGAACTTGCAGAGCGATTGGGAGAGTGACACCAATGGATGGTCGCTACGGAGCCTTTTCGTGAACTAGTCTCTTGGGCTTGATCTCGAACAGTCGAGGCCAATGCTTGCCACTCACAAAGATCCGATTGTTAGCCGAGTCGTAGGCGATTCCGTTAAGCACGTCGTCCGAGCCGCGCGGCACGTCAGGCGGCAGGATCCCCTTTAAATCCAGAAACGAGGCGACCTGGCCGCTCGATGGATCTATGCGAACAATGAAGTCCGTCTGCCAGACGTTGGCCCAGATCTCTCCTTCGATAAACTCCAACTCGTTCAAGTTGAAAACCGGACGCCCGTCCCATGTCACCGGTAACCTGCGCAAAGGCTCGAAAGTCCGCGGGTCGAGATAGGTAAGCCCGTCGCTTCCGTCGCTCAGTATCAGATGGGCGCCATCGTAAGTCAGCCCCCACCCTTCGGTGTCGTAGCTGAACTCACGTCTGATTGCGAAGCTCTCGCGGTCATACACGAACCCTCGATGTGACTGCCAGGTGAGCTGGATCAGTTCGTCCCCGACCATAGCCAGGCCCTCCCCAAACAGCTCCGGCGATAGGCTGACGGATTTAATCACTTTTCCCGACGGAAACTTGACCTGCCTGAGCGTAGACTGACCCGGCAGCCCGGTGCTTTCATAGAAGCCTCCGTCGTACCACACAAGCCCCTGCAAAAAGGCCGTCGGGTCGTGGGGATAGCTGTTCACTACCCTGTAACGCAATCGCGGCGCGGCAACCGCCGCATGAGTGGTCGCCGTTCTATTCGGCGTACCCGCGCTGACTCGACGTTGCTGGCGTGGCGTCTGGACCAGAAAAGCGATCAGCACTAAGAGCAGAGCGGCTTGTCGAGTCGATTCGCGACGAGAGTCATACGCGTAGGCCCGAAGAGTCTTTGCGCGTTCTCCGAGCCTCTGGCGTGAACACCTGATCCATATCCTGCTGATCCACGAGAGTGGGACCGCTGAAGATCTCGACTCAGATGTGCGTGCTGCATCCGGGGTCTTAGTCGTGTAGTCCATCTGCAAATCCATAAGGAGTCAAAGAGAAAAGGCCCGTAAGCTTTACCGCCACTTCAGTTGGAAATTCCACGCCCCTGAATTATACTGCCGGAAGCCCGGAATCGGGCAACCGCTCAGGAATCTTTTCTTAGAACAAAGGAGGACGTCAAGGTGAGCAAAATAAAAAAAACGATTGTGGGGATGGTCGGGTCTCTTCTTGTCTTGTCATGCGCTGGGATCAGTTTCGCCGAGGAGCCGACCGAGCAGCGAGAAATCAAGGTGATCGCTCGAAAGTATGCCTTCGAGCCAAAGACGATTACGGTCCGAAAGGGCGATCACGTCAGACTCATCGTGACCTCTGAAGATGTTGCTCACGGAATCGCCATCAAAGAGTTCGACGTCGATCAGAGAATCGACGCGAAGAAGAGTAAGGTTGTAGAGTTCACCGCGGATCGCGAAGGCCGGTTCCGCATCTCTTGCTCGGTCTTCTGTGGTGACGGCCATGCGGATATGGAGGGCGAACTGGTGGTCACCGCGGGCCTGGCCCAGGCTTCCAAAATGCAGGTCCAGTTCGACCAGACCGACCCCGGCGTTGTGTATGTGGAGTCGAACGGCGAGCGAATCCGGATCGACACCCGTGCAAAGACCGTGGCCCAGGTAAGCACGACTGAAACACCGAAAGACCAGACGACTGTGGTCGCCAAGGTCGAGGCTGGGGCGCATCCGTCTGAGCCTTACGACTACAAGCTGGTCAACGTTCCGACGCCAAAGCGAGTGAGGCGGCACAGTTTGAATCTGAATTTCACGCACCGTTTTTCCGAGCCTATCAACGACCAGGGCCCCGGGGAGTTCTTCGGACTCGATGGGTTGTCGATTTCGTCGCTTGGAGTCTCATACGGCATCACCGACAGCCTGTACTTCAACTTTAATCGGTCACCGATCTGCGACCGGCTGGCCTACTGCAAGACGATAGAGATGGGATTCGGCTATCACCTGCTCGATGAACGCGGGCGGTCGCCCATCGCGCTATCGGCCTACTCGAGCGTGGAGGGCGCAGATAACTTTAGTGAGAACTATACGTTCAACATTCAGACGATGATAGCCCGAAGTGCGACCAAGTACGTCAACCTGTTCTTCTCGCCCGCCGTTCACATCAACTCGAATAGCAACGGCAGATTCAACGCTCGAGGTCCTGCTGCAGCGGCAAGCATTGAGCTGGGACAGCACACAGGCTCATTTGGGTTCGGAGCGAATGCTCGCATTCGCCCGACGACGTCGCTCCTCTTCGAGTACACACCAAGAGTAGGATTCAAACTTGGCCGGATCGAGCCGGTGGATGCGAGCGGAACCACCTTCAGAAATCACTCGGAGGCGGAGATTGGATTCGGGGTGGAAAAGCGTATCGGCCGGCATGCCTTCGCGCTGACGTTTTCGAACACTCAGACGACCACTACCAGCCGTTACAACTCGAGCAACCAGGCCCTGGCGCCGAGCAAGTTCATCATTGGCTTCAATCTGTACCGACGGCTGTTTTGATTCGGATGTCGTGGGGCGCCCCTCTGCGGCGCCCCACGATCCAGACCGCCGACCTGAATTCTTGCTCCTGGTACGGCCTCGCTCAAGGCAAATCCTAAAACCTAAATCCTAGCAGGCTGATGAAAAACTAAGCCTGTGTTGCTCAAAATAACAGTAACCCGCTGCTGGTTGAAGCGTAATTGAAGCAGGCCCTCAATCCAACGACGGAGAACAAAGAAATGCGCGGAGACGATCGTCATCAAGA
>JBGPFL010000534.1:0-4487 GCA_041483295.1 Blastocatellia bacterium
CATCCATTTTCATCATACGGCGTACAACATTGCGACGGCTTATGCACTTATGAACAAGCCCAAACCGGCAGTGCATTGGTTGCAGGCGGCGTCCGACGATGGCTATCCGTGTTATACGTTATTCGACACCGATCCGAATCTGATGCATATCAGAACTGACCGTCAATTCATTGAGTTCATGGCGAGACTCAAGAAAGAATGGGAACATTTCGCCGAAACATTCTAATGCGCCTCGCCTTACGCGACTAAGCGCCTAACGCGGAACAGTCAGTCGAGCATGCCCCACCGGCGCATCTGTTGGTATCACCCGCTAGTCATCTCCAGGCTCGGCAATGTTCAGGATGATTGATGCTTTCATCGACATCAGCCGGAGGGGTTACCCATTCTCTGAGCTGAGCAACCTTCAGGGCGCCTTGCCGATCGCCTTCAGCAGATCTTCCCTGGTCACCAATCGCCCATGCAATGGCGCAATCCGATCGACCGCCAGATTGAGCCGCTGTAGGTTCTCGTGCAGGTTGACGGTGAACGGATTCGGCGTAACCGGCGGGGGCGCATTCACCGCACCCGGAGTGAAGACATCTGCCTCGATGAGCAACTTTTCCGCGGGCAGGTAACCCATGATGATTCCTTCGTTGTGCATGCTGCCCTTTATGTGATGCAGCTCCAGAACTCGCGTGCCATCTGTCAGAACATACTTATCGGTCATCGTGACCACGCGAGGAGCCCTTCGAGCCTGCGACAACCTGTCTGCGCTCAACGTTCGTAGGCCCCGTAGAAACTGATCGCAGAAGGCCTTGTTCAGTCGATGCGTTACGACGGTAGCCCCTTCGGCGACGAAGGTCCGGACTCCACCAGAGTGGTCGAAGTGATGATGAGTCATCACAAGGTACTTGATTGGTTTGTTAGGCACGAGCTTCTTAACTTCGCTGATGAGCGCCAGCGACCGCTCTTCGTTTAGCGGAGCTTCGATCAGGACGACGTGGTCTTTGAACTCAACAAGGGCGCTGTGATGGGTGCCGCCTGTCAGATACCAGACACCCTCAGCCAGCTTCTGAGTTTCGACGCGGACCGGTGGCGCGCTTGCCTGACGCACGCTGGAAGGCGCTTCGATTTCGGCCGAAGCATTCGCCTCGACCGACATTACACTGATGTCGAGCGTGGGGAATCCGCCTTGCTTTTGGACGATCCGGGTTGGGAACTTGATCCCGCTCAGGTCCTTGTAGTTCGAGTAGAGTGTCTCGACCAGCATGTCTCCGGCCACTGGATTTGGGATCCACGTCTCCACTCTTTCAACCAGGTTCTGCTCATTGATGAAGCCGTTGACCTTGAACTTGCCATCCGCCAGGAACGAGGCGACGTGCATTTTGCGGCCCTTGCCCGAACTGACTGATCTAACTGTCGCCTTGTTGATCTGGGCAGCCTTCAAGAATCCATGAGGTGTTGTCCAGATTTGCAGCGTGCGTTCGCTTGCGGCCGCCGGAACTGGTGTCGCGTTGTTGCCGGCGAGATTCCACGCGTATGCGCCGCTCACGAGCTGTACTTGCCGCTGCTCGCCGATGATCGGCTGCGCGCCGCCGCCGCGAGGCGGATTTTCGAATTGCGTGCGAACCATCTCTTCTTGCGACGAGCCGGTGTCGTAGTTGATCGTGCGTGTGTAGCTCTTGACGTTGAACTTGGGCCAGGGAGCGAACGGTCTAACGCTCTGGCCCAGAGCAAAGTTGAAACCGTTGCCTGAATACTTAATCGACTTCAGGCCGTCTGCGCCGATGGTCTTCGCTGCATTCTCGAGGACCGTGTGTGATCCCTTGCCGCCGCTCTGCGCCTGCGAGTTCAAAGACACAACTAGAAGGACTCCTATCGTCAGACTTCTTCTAAGCATCGCTCCTCCTTTGGGGGCTTGCGACTCAAATCAATTGCCGGTTGCCGGTTGTTGCGGGCGAGCCGGCGCCTCCGGCCGTCCCGCTCCCAGGTTATCGAAGTTCAGCACAGCATTGAACAACATGAAAAACGCTCCTTGAGTCTGGTGCCGCCACATCGGGTTCGCCGCGAACATCACAACGTGTCCCTTCCCCACCGGCACGTCGATGACGGCTGCCTTTCCCGCCAACTCCGATCCGCCCGCAAGCATTCCGCTCACGAGCAGATTCTTCTCATCGCTCACAAAGCGCAGCACAACGCGAGGTCTCATATTGGGCGGCGTGATCGCGCCCGCGAACTGGCGGAACTCTTCCGGGATTGCGTCTTCACCGGGACGGGGTTGGGGCGCACGCGAAGTTGGCGCCTGCGGCATCCCCTGAATGACGTCCGGATCTGTCAGACTGCCGCGACCCGAAGCCCTTTGTCCCGGAGCGCCCCCGCCCTGTTGACCACCGCCTCCGCCGCCTCCTCCACCTCCACCTCCACCGCCTCCGAAGCCTCCAGCAGCGACGCTAATCAGCGGCGCCTGGTTGAAGTAGACTTGCAGCGACTCCCCATAACCATAAGCTATCGGGCTCTTGCGGTCGGCGAATGTGGCGTTATAGACCGACCCGCGCGCCTGCAACTGTCGTGACTCTTGAATCGTCACACCTGAGGTTATGCCGTAGTCGATCGGTATCTGTGAAACCGAGGTGATCGGCACGAACAGGCCCCCCTCCTCGATGAACTTCTGGAGATTCAAGACACCGCGCAGCGTCATTCCTCCCCGAATATCGTCGGACTGATCGGGCGAGAAACCGATGTTGGGCGTGATGTCAGAGAGCTTCCACGGAACCGGATCGCCTCGCTTCGGCGTGCCATTCACAATCGTCTGCGCCGAGCCGCCGACCGGAGGAAAGATGATCACGTCGAACTTCTCGCGCAGGTTGGGTGTGTCACGAATCACGTGGTCAGAGATATACGTGTACGGTATCTGCAGCCGGTCGAACTCGATTCGGAACCAACCTTCGTTTTGAGTGTTGGTCCAGGTGTGAACCATCGCTATGCGAGGGACTGCCAGCTCGTGCGTCTTCACGTCAGGGAGCTTGTCCACCGCGACGGCGGTGAGACCAAGGTCCGTCACCGCGGGTTCGAGGCGTTGGCGAAGGTCGGAAGGATTTCCCTCGCTCTTGATGACAAATGAGCCGGCGTTGAACTGCTGCTCTCCTGCTTTGAACGTATCTTCGGCGGCGCTCATCTTGATATCCTTGAGCTTGAAGCGAAGGGTGGCCAGGGTGTTGTCTGTGTTGTGGTTGATGATGAAAGCGGCCGTGGAAGCCGATCCTGCGATCTTGCCTTTAACTTTTGCATCGCTGGTGAGCAAGACCATCGATGCATCGAGCACGCTCTTTTCGGTCACCCTCACCGTCTTCACGTTACGCAGGGCGCCCAGCGTCCAGCCGGTGTCGTCGTACGGCCGCGGATCGTTCACGTTGTAGTACTGGGTGTCCAGGAGCATATCCGCCATTCGTGAATAAGGCTGGTCCATTCGAACGATGTAAGAGCCGGCTGGATATTTCTGGTCTTTGACGGCGAACTCTTTGGTCGCGGTGTTAACCTCGACTCCCATCAAGCGCAGCAGGTTCACCATGTCGGCGGCCTCGACCGGACGCAGCGTGTCACCCGGTATGACCCAGGCCGCGGGCCCTTCATTGCCGGCCTTCAGAATCGAGCGCTTGCTCTTCAGATAGAAATTGTTCAGGAACCGCTCCTTGCTATTGGCGACGAGATTCATCGCGAAGAGTATGGCCGATTGTTGAAGGTTGATGTTGTTTCGGATAGACCACCTCACGCGCGCAAAGGGCGGGTTAGGCCTGAACCAGTCACGCTGAGACTGCGGGCCTACATTGCGTTCGCCGGTGTCCGCGCCATTGCCGCCGAAGGTCTCATAAAAGCGGCCGATCGAGTTGTGCCCATTTGCGACATAGAACATATAGTTCGGGGCCCATCCGTCATAGAAGCCATGGGTCCAGACACCCGGGACGCCGCGCTTGGTCATCTCTTCGATCTCGTGATACGCCAGAACGTGCCACTCATCGATGACCAGCGGATCGAGCCACGCGTTGTAGGGGCCGGTGCCGGTTGAGGTGTACAGGAACGGAACCGACTCGTGCAGGTCGTGGAGCACCTGAGGGTGATACTCGAGAAAGGTCTTCATCTGATTTCGCGACAGCGCCAACGCCATTCCGAGCCCGTCTCGGTTGTTGTCATGGGCAACGTACTTGCCCCAGTAGAGCAGCGGCGGAGCCTGCTTGCCCGGATTCTTCTTTCGGTAGTTGTAGACGTCAACCGAGCGGTCGCGGCCGTCAACCTCGAGGGCCGGCGTGATCATCACGATCACGTTCTTGCGTATTGCGTCGATGAGGGGCGAGTCTTCAACCACCAATCTGTAGGCAAGCTCCATCAGCATCTCCGGCGAGCCGGTCTCGGGTGAGTGGATCGATCCCGACGCCCAATAGAACGGCTTGCCCTCTGCTATCAGTTGCTGCGCCTCTGCGTCGTTGATTCGGCGGGGATCCGCCAGCTTGCCG
>JBGPFL010000535.1:0-4479 GCA_041483295.1 Blastocatellia bacterium
GCGGAGCGGGAGCGCCAGATCAAAGAGATGGAGTGGCGCGAGCTCCTCAGCTTCAGTCCGGCCGAAGAAGATTATCGAGAGTGGCTTGCTGAGATACACAAGCGAGTCACCCTCCCGGCTGCTTGCCTGGTCTTCGCGTTGTTAGGGGTAGGCTTTGGGATCAGCAATATTCGAACAGGGCGTTCGTTCGGGCTGCTCCTCGGGCTTGCCATCACGGTTGTTTACTACCTGGTTGCTCTCTCAGGGGAGCATTCCGCGGTCTCGGGCAAGTTGCCGGTCTGGCTCGGTATGTGGATGGCCAACCTGGTGTTGGCTGCGATAGGGGTGTCGGTCCTGATCGTCCAGCGGCGCCCAGGGTCAGATATTTTTTCCGTGCTCAGGAGCCTTCGTCACGCGTGGCCGACTAGGAAGAGCTACATCGAGAGGGAGAGGCGCGGTAACGCGGTGAGCGCTGATCCGAGTCAGAACGGCGGAAAATCCATCGGCGGCTCGCGCGGCCGTCGCACGGCCGCGTCGCGAAGTCTTATCGAACCTCAATTGATCGATCGGCTTGTGCTCTCGGACCTGATCAGGTCATTCTTCTTCATACTTGGCGGTTTCTCGGTCCTCTTCATCATCATCACCTTGTTCCAGTTGCTCGACTACATAACACGCAACAATATCGAATGGGCGGTGGTTGCAAACTACCTTATCTTCCTGCTCCCGATGATAGCCAACTATATGACTCCCCCGGCAGCGCTGGTGGCCGTGATGGTTACGTTTGGCTTGCTGCAGAAGACCAGCCAGGTCGTCGCCTTGAAGGCTTCAGGCCAATCTATCTACAGGCTGGCTGCGCCCGCCTTGCTCGTATCTTTGCTGCTCTCGGCCCTCGTCTTCATAAATCAGGACTACATTCTTCCTTTCACCAATCAGCGGCAGAACAACCTCCGCTATCTGATCCGCAGGGGACAGGAACCGCCCCAGACCTTTTATCAAACGACCAATCAGTGGATCTTCGGAAGGAATTCGCGAATATACAACTACGCCCATTTCGAACCCACAGCGAATGCCTTCGCGCACCTGAATGTGCTCGATCTCTCCAGAGATCCTTTTGGCATAAAGAGCCGCCTGTACGCCCGGCGCGCGTCGTGGGACGGCGTGACCAACGAGTGGGTGTTGGCGAATGGCTGGGAGCGGAAGTTCGACGGCAAGCAGGGAGTCGCCTTCCAGCCATTTGATGAGAGGCGGGTGTCGCTTCCTGAAGGGCCGGACTACTTTAAGAAGGACTTTCGCGGGTCGTCCTCGATGACACTGGCCGAGTTGCGCAGCAAGATCGCAGACCTGTCGCGGTCCGGCTTCGACGTCGCGGATCTGCGAGTAGCTCTGCAAGGCAAGATCGCGTTCCCTCTCACCTGTTTCATAATGGTCATAGTCGGGTTGCCCTTTTCGCTGTCTGTGGGCAAGCGTGGGGCGCTCTACGGAGTCACGATAGGGATCGCCATCGGGCTGGCTTACTGGGGGCTCTTGGGGTTGTTCGAGCAGATGGGACGATACGAAATGCTGCCGCCGGCGCTTGCGGCATGGGGACCGAACATGCTCTTCGGCGCTGGCGGACTCTATCTCTTCCTCACGTCCCGCACCTGACGGCCTGGGTACGTACGCTTCCAGCGTGCGAGCCTCGGCGCTGCACCGCTCTTAATACAACTGGCCCCCCCGCGGAGGAACCGCACGCTGGAAGCGTGCGTACCCAGAACGTGACGCTGGCCACCAAGAGACAAGTATGATATAAACCAAGCCAGCGTCCGCTTCGACGAATAAGTCTAACGGCGAAGTTCGATCAGAAGCCAAGTAAGAGAGGTTCTCCGTAGAACCCGAAGCCCCAAGCGAGAAACAACCCCCGAGGCCGGCAGCAGGCTCAACCGGCTGAGCATAGCCTCTCGCCGACACTCCTCACTCTGAAAGCTAAGCCCTTGAAATTCAGCGAGCGCAAAAGCTCCCTGCTGCCAGGAGGAGGAGAAACTAATGCCAAACATCACCTACGACGAAGCGAGTCATCTGCTCCGGAGAATGGGATTCGCCGGGTCTATTGAAGACATCAACGCTCTGGCCGGACGCAGCCGCGAGCGCGCAGTTGA
Source organism: Blastocatellia bacterium (assembly GCA_041483295.1). GTDB lineage: Bacteria > Acidobacteriota > Blastocatellia > UBA7656 > UBA7656 > DASYSA01. The sequence continues at coordinate 2,115 of JBGPFL010000535.1, forward strand.
TCGCCTCCTCAACTACGAGTCCATCGACAACCAGGAGATGGAGGACCGCCTGCGAAAGAGTTTCAATCCAAAGAGGTTCACGCCCCACGAAGACCTTCAGCTCTGGTGGATCGTGCGAATGATTCTTACCGCCCGGCCTTTCGAAGAGAAGATGACTCTGTTCTGGCATAACCACTTCGCCACCGCACTCGATAAGGTCGAATACGACCTGATGTATGTCCAGAATCAGCTGCTGAGGTCCCTGGCTCTCGACAGGTTCGATACGTTGCTGCTCAACGTTGCACGCGATCCGGCTATGCTCGTCTGGTTGGACGGCGTGACCAACGTCCTCGGAACAGCAAACGAGAACTTCGCCCGCGAGGTGCAGGAGTTGTTCTCGATGGGTGTGACCGACGCTGTTACCGGCGGCCCTAACTATGCCGAGAGCGACGTGAAGGGGATCGCGCGCGCGTTCACGGGCTGGAAATTCACGAAGAAAGGAGAGAAGCGCTACAACTTCCGATTCCTGGTGGTGGATCGGGAGCACGACAATGGGGCAAAAGAGATCTACGGCCGCACCGCGAACTTCAGCGGTGAAGACGTGATAGATCTCATCTGCGCCCGCCGGTCGACCGGCCGCTTCCTGGTCAAGAAGCTATTCGAGTTCTTCGTCTACCCGCTCAGCAAGAGCGCGGAGGACCTGGCTACGATAGAGAAGTTCGCGGACGTCTACTTCAGCTCGAACCACTCGATAAAGGAGGTTGTGCGCGCCATTTTCACATCCGATGAGTTCTTCAGCGCGGGAGCACGCTTCGCGTTGATCAAGAACCCTGCCGAGCTGGTTGTCGGAACGTTCCGAATGCTGGGGGTTGAATACAATCCCGGCGACATCGACAACGGCGACTTCGCGACCTACGACCAGTTCAAGCGGCTCGGGCTGGACCCGATGAACCCGTTCGACGTGTCGGGTTGGAAACTGAACATGGGCTGGGTCAATACCGCGACGCTCCTGGAACGCTACAACTTTGCCACGCGCCTGCTGAGCGAAAGGGGCGATGACAAGCGGTCGCCGGGTACGCGACTGTCTAACGGACAACTCAAGACGTACACAGATCCGAGCCCCGAGAAGACCGTGCGGAACTTTCTTTCGCTGCTCGGGCCGTTGAACAGCGACGCCGATACCATTCGGATCCTTTCCGACTACCTGCAAACTGATGACGACGGCAGGCGCGTGCCGTGGGTGGTCAACGACGGCAACATCGACAAGTTAGTGCGCGGACTTGTTTTCCTGATCATGTGCCTGCCGGAGTTCCAGATGAACTAGCAGCGCTCGGAGCACGTTCAGCGTTCAACCTTCAGGTTGGTCCTGGCGAACGTCGAGGGGAGGAGTTATGTCGACTACAAGAAGACAATTCATCAAGCAGTCAGCCGGAGCGGTGACTTTGAGTCTGGTCATGCCGCGGACGCTCTTCGCAAGAGCGGCAGATCCAAATCGCAGAGTGCTCGTAGTGATCGAGTTGGCAGGCGGCAACGACGGCTTCAACACCGTGGTCCCGTATACTGACGCCCGTTACTTCAGCTTGAGGCCGACACTCTCACTCAAGGACTCGGACTTGAGAGACGGTCAGGGCCGCTCGACTATCATATCCGAACATCTGGGCTTTCACCCGTCTATGGGAAAGCTCAAGGAGATGCACGACGCCGGAAGAGTCGCAACCGTGGTCGGCGTCGGATATCCCAACCCGAACGGCTCGCACTTCGTGTCGGCGGACATCTGGCACACGGCTAATCCTCAGGGAGGCGGAGGCGCCGAGGGCTGGCTGGGCAGGTACGCGGACATTGCTCTCGTGGGCAAGTCCGGACTGAGCGCGATCGCAGTTGAGGACCGTCTCCCAAAGACGCTGGCCTCGAGCCAGATCGTCGTTCCGAGCACACCCAACTTCGACGAATACGGCTTGCAGACCGACCCTGACTATCCGCACAACCGCGACGTCAAGGTCAACACGCTGCTTTCGCTTCACAACCGTACCTTTCCTGCCGGCAGCTTTGTCGGACAGGAGGCGCGCATTGGATTCGACGCGGTCAATGGGGCATTGCAGTTTCGGGAGGCTCTGGCCAGCTACCGCACGACGGTGAACTATCCGGAGAACAACTCGCTCGCCGACGGGTTACAACTGCTTGCACAGGTAATCTCGAGCATACCGACGGTCAGCCTTCTGTACGTTCAAATGGGCGGGTTCGATCACCACTCTAACCAGATTGCCTCGGCCGACAACAAGCGGGGCGGCCAGCACGCGGGGCTGCTTCAGGATTTCTCGGACGGCGTCGAAGCATTCTATCGCGACCTGTCCGAGCATGGTCTTGCAGATAACGTGTTGATGCTTCA
>JBGPFL010000536.1:0-4476 GCA_041483295.1 Blastocatellia bacterium
CGTCCAGATACTGAATGTCTTCGCTGGTCCCGAGGGTGGCAGTGACGATGGCCTGCGTCTCGCCCCGCGTGAACAAAGCCGAGCCGTGAGTTCGCGGGAGCCATCCGACCTCGATAGAAATGGGCCGAATCTCGCTGAATCTGCGGCCGTCGGGCCGGTGCCTGCGATTGAGGATGTCCTCGCGAAAGATCTTCTCCTTAAGGTTGTCGAATATCTTCGCCGCAGCCTTCCTCTTATCGGGATCGTCTTCCGGATACGCGGCCACGGTGCGCAGCTTCAACTGATCTGACAGCTTATAGCTTTCGAGTTTGTCGTGTTTGACCGTGTCGAGCGCATCGCGAAGCTCATCGGTGATCTGACTCTCGATCTGGGCGAGCATTTCGGCATCGAGCTCGGGTTTGACTACCTCACGCTTGGTAACTCCGAGCTTCTGGAACATCTCCTTCTGAAGCTTGCAGAGCTTCTTGATCTCGTTGTGGCCGAACATCAGAGCCTCGACCATAACTTCTTCGGAGACCTCCTGGGCGCCCGCTTCAACCATTACGATTGCTTCTTCCGATCCCGCCACAATCAGGTTCAATTCAGAAGCGCGAACCTGATCATAAGTAGGATTGACGAGGAAGCGATCCTCGATCAGTCCCACTCGCACGCCCGCGATGGGCGTTTCAAAGGGGATGTCCGACAGATACAAGGCGGCCGAGGCTCCGGTTATCGATAAAACGTCGGAGTCGTAGCTCTCGTCGGCCGACAGGACCAATGCAACCACTTGAGTTTCGCTATTGTAGCCCTCGGTGAACAACGGGCGAAGCGGTCTATCTATCAGTCTTGATGTGATGGTCTCCTTCTCTGAGGGACGACCTTCCCGTCGAAAGTAATTGCCGGGGATGCGCCCGGCCGCATAGCCATACTCACGATACTCGACCGTGAGCGGGAAAAAATCTATGCCCGCTCGCGGCACCGACCCAACCGTCGCTATGAGGACCATTGTGTCGCCATAGCGCACTATGACCGCGCCGTCGGCCTGTTTGGCCACTTTCCCCGTCTCTATCGTGAATTCTATTCCGCCTAACTGAACTGATTCCTTCAACTCCATAAAACTCTCCTTCCCTCTCCGCTGCGCGCCACAAATGATTTGTTCGAACAGAATCTGCCGGGCCAGTGCCCGCATTCTGCGATGGGCGCGACTGTGATTGACTCATTGAGCTGCTTCAGTGACTTCGTGAAAAAGGCAAGCGATGAATTCGTCTTTCTGCCTGCAAAAGACGAAGCCACGGTGAGCGGATATCCTATTCCGACTCGCTCCCGTGGCCATCGGTGCAAAACGTTTGGTCTGAAACGCAAGCGGCGTGTCGACTGTAAGACTTCGCAGCAGCTTTGGCGATTACCGAGCCGCCGTATGCTCTGGGGCCGCGCAGATGAACGCCGGAAAACCGACAACCTACCGGGCCGCACGAAGCGGACGTAAGTGGTCCCGGCGTTGGCTGATCCAATCCCTATTTTCTTATACCCAGACGGCTGATGACTTCCCGGTAACGGTCGGCGTCCTTGCTTCGCAGATAGTCAAGCAGTCGCCGCCGCTGACTGACCAATTTCAGCAGACCTCGTCTGGAATGGTTGTCCTTCGCGTGCGCCTTGAAATGATCTGTGAGGCTGTTAATCCGTCGCGTGAGCAGGGCAACTTGGACTTCCGGTGAACCGGTGTCGGTTGCGTGCGTCTTGTATTGACCGATTATCTCAATCTTAGCTTCCTTAGCTAAAGCCACTGTAACCATGCTCCTCTACTAGGTCTCCGTTCTCATTGAACCCAGCAAAGCTAACACACGGTGACATATGATGTAAAGCCGTCTGCGGTCGGGGGGTGCGCGTCGGGATTTTGCGCCAGACGCCAACGACTCTGGCGTCCATTGGTAGCCTCACGAAAGCACGCTTCACGAGACTTGAAGCTCTAACAAACTGTGCCTCTGCAGTGACCCTGCGGTGGGGTCTCTCCATCCCGCCTCTCTCTTCCATTTCGAAAAGGAGTCCAGCGAAGGTGTATCGATGCGGATGGGGTCATCGCTGGCTGGCAGTCGACCCCCCAGACGCGGCATAGAAGGCGCGAGCCTCTTCACGCGACTTAAGCACTCGATTGGATCCGAGCGTGACCACAATATCCGAAGATGGCCTCTGCCGCTTCAATATCTTCTCTCGCTCGATCGCTATATTGTGCGCCCCTGGACGCTGCGACTGTACCAGGTAGTCCAGTCCCAGCTCCACTTTGGCATACGCCTCGGCAAGTTCGTGAAACGTGATGTGACCGACGGGTATCAGGGAGCCTGCGGTCATGTTGTACCATTGGGCCTGCGGGTTAATAGCAACAAGAGCTTCGAACCCGTCCGGCGGGCGCTCGTTTGCGAACTTTCGACCGGTCTGTCTGTAAGGATTGATTCGACTGTCGAAGTTATTATCGAGATTGATGCTACCGGCAACCTTCGCCGTCGCCCCCGCCGTGGGAGCCACGTTCCCTAAGTGCAGTCGATAGCGGGATGCTCCTTGAATTAGCTGCACCAGCAACATCAGGCCCTCATTTGAGATTATGTAGTCCGCCGCGACAGTCGGCGCTGCGGCCGCCCCAACTCTATCCAACCTTGCGAGCCTGGCCAACAACGCGACGTCCAGCCGAACCTGTCCCTCTCGATCGACCACTATGAGTTCGGCATTCTCAGCTCCTGCGATCCACCGCAGGCGCGCCAACCCCTCCGCAACTTCGCCGCTGATCCACAATCCACCTCTGCGGGGTAAACCATCAGCGGACTTTGCGCCCACAACCAGATTGAACGCAAGTTGAACCGGATTCGGTCTTGGTATCTGGGCGGCATTTACCGAAGACGAAGCACCCAAGTCACGCCGCACTGAGGTCGGAAGCGTCATTCCACCCGCCGTGCGGCCCTTTGCCGCGGAACTCGTAGCCCCATGTTCATCGAGAGCAGAAGCGAGGCGCGCTCGATCGCCTGGCCCATAAGCCGCCCTCTGTGCATTCAGAATCCCGCCCCGGCCCGGCTCCCGTACGGCTTCTGTTCCTAATCTCGACATGTTTGCTACCGCACCGTCGCCGGCGGCGGTTCCGGTGTTGACTCGTTCGGACAGAAGTCCCGGCGCGACAATTAGAGCGCCGCTGTACGCTGCTATCGCCTTGCTCGTCTTGCCCTGTCGCGTTGCCTGTAGTTCGTCCTCGCTGATGCGCGTCACAACGAACTCCTTGATCAGGCCGCGTACGAGAAGCTCTTGACCGTATTTCTGCGCCTCTGACGCCGTCTTGAATTTTCCGACGAAGACTCGCGTCCAGTTTCCGCGGCCCGGCAGCTTGACCGTATCCAACACAGTGTCCAAGCCCTGGCGGGCCAGAATGGCGCCGAACTCCTGAGCCGATGCTGGCTCTGCGAACGAGGCTACCTGAAGAGTGAAAGTCCTACCATTTAATGACTCAGCGGAGACAAATGACGTCACCAGAAGGCACGCCACCATTGAAGAGATTGCCGGCTTTAGATACATCAGAGACTCGCTCGCGCATTTCCAGCGCAGTTTCCCCCCCAAATGGAGGCATCACGGAAACGCCGATAAGCAATAAATTGAACGGGGAGCAAATCAACACCGGACCAGGAAGAGGGCCAAAAACTTCAATAGCCTGATTCGTCGCTGGCGTCGCTTCGACCTATGTTAGGATGCGACCCAGTCGGTGTCAAGAATTATGTCTTTGCCGGTAGCATCCAAGTTTCAAAAGGCGGCGGGTTGCTGTCCGCTCCCCAAAGTTTGATCGGAGAAAATCTATACCACGCAACAGAGTCCTGCGTCTGTCCACTATTAGACATAAAAGTAATTTGTCACTTGTCACGACTCAGAGATTGTACTCAGGCGGCCAATCTTGTAGACTCTGCAGTCGAACCCCTGTTCTTGCCCCCCCCCAATGGTGGCTAGGCAGGGGATTTTCGCTTTCGAGCCCCCGCGAAGAGGCGAGACCTCTGGACAGAGGTAGGACCCTCCGATCGTCAGCCGGCCGAGCCGATTCGTCAGCAGGACGGCTTACGAGTTGTTTGTGAGAAAAGAGGTCCAGTACGAGGGCTCGATATGAGTGTACGGTACTCAGAGAAACAGAGGGGCGACGTGAGTCGTCCAAACGCCAGCACCAGCGCGGAGGTCACGATCCAGCTTGCCCAACGAGATGGGCATCAGGTCATCGTCATCAGGGAGGACCTTGCTGCAGATCATGAGGAGGCGATTCAACGCAAGATCGAAATACCAGTGGCTTTATTGCCGGAGTTGAAACGAGCGGTCGCCGCGCTGGAAGAGAACTCCAATGACGGCCTCGGCGCAGACCCGGTGGAGATCCGGCGGACGGTCAGCTTCGCGCACTCCTCAGAAGAGGAGCTGGCCCGGATCCTCGATTTCTACCATATTGCCTGGCAATACGAGCCGCGCACGTTTGCGATTGAGTGGGAC
>JBGPFL010000537.1:0-4475 GCA_041483295.1 Blastocatellia bacterium
CCGACCGATGCGTCCAGCCGTTTGTAGACTTCGTGTATGAACTCCCGGAACTCTGGCGGCGTTGCGGGGTCGTGCCTGGGGTGCCTGGGATCCATATCCGCCCAGAAATCGTGCTGGGCACGATCCAGGACTGAGAAGACTACCATCAGGAAATCCCACTCTCCTCGTGACATCAAAAATCGCGTTGCCCGCTCGTGCATGTCGCTTGCTCTGCGGAACTCCTCGGCGCGCGCGTGCTTATCCGGACCGCGGCCAGGTTCGATGATGTAATCCGGCAACGCGGCAAGAACCTCCTGCTTGAGCGAGCGCGGGTAGGTGTAGTCCGATGCCAGGCCTGGAGTGAGCATCCCGGTTATCATTTCGCCGGCGAGCGGTTCGGGTGGATAAGTAGTCGGCACGTTGACGACCAGCGAGCGTCCCCCGTGCTGTCCGAGCAGATCCCACACCGGGCGAGTCATTATGTCTCGGCCGCTCATTGCTCTCACGTTGTAGCTCGAAGAGTTCTTGATGAAAGGCGAGAAGACCCCGTGCATGCCCTCGCTTGTGCCGGTCGTGCAACTGGCCCATCCGGGAAAGCTGTTAGGCAGAATGGTTGACCGCAGCGGCGCACTCGAACCTTCGCGCATCAGCCGCGACAGAATCGGCAGCCGGCCGGCCTGCGCAAGCGGTTTGATGATGTCGAACGTCGCTCCGTCCAGTCCGATGATTACTGTCTTCATGAAAGTTCGAGGTCGAGCCGGAACCAACGGATCGACGGTCTCGACGCCGGTCCAGACTCACTGGTCTCCGTGATGGTGCTCCTTGTGCTCCCCGGGCTGACTATACCCGCGCAGCTCATCATACTTCGCTATCTGACTTGCCGAGAGTAACTGCTTCATCGAAAGATGCGCTCGAAGGTGCGCGCTTCGCAGATCTCCCTGCAGACGAGCGATCTCCCCGACAGCCGAGCGCAGCCTCTTCGAGCCGATCTGCCTTCGAGCAAACAAGTCGTCGAGCTTCTTCTCTTTGTCGACCACCAGAATTCCAAGGCGGACCGCCTCGCCGTGCATTCTGTCGAGGATTCTCTTTGTCGCCTCGATCTGTTTTTCAGAGAGCTGAAGTTCTGACGCCAGTTCGAGCACGTGCTTTGGGCCGGGATAGTGATTCAGCTCGGCCGCTTTCGCGAAACCCATACCCTGCCCGTTCGAGTATGCGTCGATCTCTTCGGGTGAGAGCGACTTGATGTCGCGCCTCTGCTGGCCCGCGTACGGAGTCTGACTGCTCTGAGCATAAGTTGCAGCGGCGCTAGCAACCACGATAGTGAAAACACGGACTGCTTTGTGCATTTTCTGCTCCTCTTCCGAGAATAACGCGGCTTGCGGCTCAACCCCGTTTGAACATGGAATGGCCGTCCATACCCTGGGGCACGGCCAGGCCCATTGAATCGAGCAAAGTTGGAGCGATATCGGTTATGTGAGGTTTGTCTGCCCTGAGCGCAGCGGCCGGAGCGCTGATGAAGAGCGTCGAGTCATCCTGAGTGTGCATGCCGGTAAAGACTTCGCGATCCATCAACTGTTCCTTATTCACCGCGCCCTTCAGGTCGTAGCCATAGACCGACTGCACGCAGAGATCGGGCGCCGCATCGAGGCACGGCCCGGCAAACAACTCATCGCGCTCGTAGATTCGTTTCACGATTGAAGCCCGGTCAGCGCTGATCTCCGACAACCCCTGCTTGATCTCATCTAGTATCTGTCTGAAGTCGGAATGCTCCACTGAACCGTTGGGATATCGGCCCTTCAGGTTGATGTAGATGCGGCCCGGATCGAGTGCGAAGGCCTGGGAGCCGTCGGCGATGTCTTCGATAGAGCGCGCATTCTCTTTCAGCTTGAGGTAACCGTGATCGAGCAGCCAGCGATTCAGATAGACCTGCTGCTTGATCGGTGTGAACCCGTGGTCGCTCATTATCAACAACGTTTCGTCCCGCAGCCGCTCGGCTATCTGGCCCAGAAAGCCATCGACCCTTGTGTAGAACTCTCGAAAAGCGGAGTGGTACTTGTGGGCTGTGTCCTCAATCGCATCCATGAAGAAGTGTTGTAAGCGGTCGGTCTCGGTTATCACGCCGACGAACAGGTCCCACTGCTGGTTGTCGAACAGGTCGAGCAGAACCGCTACTCGACGCTTGAGGGTCTCGAGCACGTCGTCCATCAACGCGTCGTGCGACTCCTTGACCTTTCGCGCGTCGACGTCAATGCGGTAGTCCATCGCTTGCAGCCTGGCCACGAGCTCAGGCGGATAGGTCGCTTTGTTCAGGTCGACGGCGACGAAACCGGAGATGAGGATTCCGTTCAATGCCTGCGCGGGATAGGTCGAAGGCACATTGATGACCACTGACCGCAGTCCGGCGCGACCTGCAACGTCCCAGAGAGTCTCGCTCTTAATGTGGCGTGAGTTCGGAAAATAGATCTTATAGCTGTTGGGTTGTAGATCGAGAAAGCCGTACACGCCGTGCCGGCCCGGATTCGCTCCGGTCATAAATGAGGTCCAGGCGACCGAGGAGATGTCGGGGATTGAGGTATCCATCTGGAGCAGCGCTCCTCGGCTGGCGATTTCGGCCAGGCGCGGCATCGTGCCGTCCTCGATGAATCGGCGCGCGAGCGTATACGGAGTTCCATCAAGTCCGATCAGTACAGCGCGCTTCTTTGAAGCTTTGGATTTGAGCTTGTCGAGCAGTCCCATAAAAGAGTGATGCGTGATGCGTGATGCGTGATGCGTGATTCAGGATGGCCGGGTCACGGATCACGAATCACGCATCACGTATCACTCTTCACGTTCTACACGTACCCGAGCCCTTCTAGTCTTCGCCTTACCTCCTCCTCGTCTTCCTCACTGTAGCCCTCGGGTTCAGCCGCGACTATCAGCCTCATCTCTTCCAGCCTGGCGAGTATGCGCGCGGCGCTCTCCTCTGGCGTCTCGCGGTCGGTCTGCACCACCACCTCCGCTGTCAGCGGTTCCTCATAAGGGTCATCCACCCCGGTGAAATTCTTAAGCTCGCCGGCCAACGCCCTCTTGTACAGCCCCTTCACATCACGTTCGGCCAGCACTTCGATCGGGCAACTAACAAACACCTCGACGAAGGAACCTATGTGATTCCTCACCTCTTCTCGGACTTCGCGATAAGGCGAGATAGCCGCGGCTATGGCTATCACATCGTTTCGTGTGAGCAGATTGCATACGAACCCGATCCGGCGGATGTTAGTGTCCCGATCGTCCTTCGAAAAGCCGAGACCCTTGGACAGATTAGTGCGAATGATGTCGCCGTCGAGCACTTCAACCTTGTGCCCGCGCGCCTTCAGCTTAGTCTCAATGATTCGCGCGAGCGTCGTCTTGCCCGCGCCTGAAAGCCCCGTGAACCAGAGCGTGAATCCCCGTTGTGCCATCCTTATCTCCCAATAAATAAAACTCGGCCCGACAATTCTATTAGCAAAGCCGTCGATTGCGCAAAGTTGTCAATATACACGCCCCGGCATGAAAAGAGAATTGAGAATTGAGAATTGAGAGTTGAGAATTCTACAATTCTCAACTCTCAATTCTCCTTCCGTGCTTATCCAGCCAATGCGAGACGCGGTCGTATATCTGCTGCTTCTCTGGTTCATTGAATAACTCGTGATAGTAGCCCTGATAGATCCCCAACTCCTTCTCCTTCGACCCGAGATGGTCGAACAGTTCCTTAGTCGCCTCGACCCTTGCCAGTTTGTCTTCTGTCCCATGCATCACCAGAAGCGGCACAGTAATCCGAGGCGCCCACTCCTTGATCTCCTCCATCGCCTGTGTAGCCTCGGTGAACCAGCGCGTGCTCACGACTCGATTCACCAGTGGGTCTGCAGCGTACGCCAGGCCAACCTCGGGGTCGCGGCTTAGCACCGCCGGGTCTATCCCATTGCCTAACCTCAAGCGCGGTGCAACTCGGGCGCCTACTCTCGCGATCATCATCTTGTGAGCGCGTACGCGAACCGCTACTTCGATGAGAGGCGCCGATACGATTGCCGCCGCAATGGCCTTTCGCTCTTTCGCAAGATATCTGAGCGCGATCAGCCCTCCCATGCTGTGGCCGAGCAAGGAGAGCTCTGGAGATTGCCCTCTAGCGCGGACGGACAAGAGGACGCGATCGAGGTCGTCTTCGTATTCGTTGAATCGGTCGACGTGCCCAGGCAGACCGTCAGACAGTCCATGCCCTCGATGATCGTAAGCCGTCACACTGTATCGGTGACGGATCAGATGATCGGTAAGCGCAGCGTAACGTCCGCTGTGCTCGCCGAAGCCATGCGCGATGACGACTTCTCCGCGCGGGTGTTCCACTTCGTGGCGGCGAACGTAGAGCCGCAAACCATCGGACGCAGTAACCGTCTCTTCGATGAAAGTCATAAAGAGGCCCTCCAATGGCGACCTCGCGGGATCCCTACAGGTGAGACTCGGTGACTGGCCTACTCTGCGCATAG
>JBGPFL010000538.1:0-4475 GCA_041483295.1 Blastocatellia bacterium
ACAAGTTTTCTCCTTCACGCTTCCCCGATCCTGCCAGAATGATCTCCGATTTGCGGCAGCAGGGGTTTCGGATAAGCCTGTGGCAACTTCCGTATTTCACCAGCAAGAACGAAATCTTCCAGCAGGCCGTCGCGGCAGGCTATGTGATTCGCAACGAAGGCGGCGCGCTGCCGGCAGAGGATGCCATCGTAGATTTCAGCAACCCTGAAGCGGTGAAATGGTATCAAGGCTTGTTGGCGAATCTGCTGAAAATGGGAGTCGCCGCCATCAAGGTCGACTTCGGCGAAGACGCGCCGCTGCACGGACTGTATGCTTCCGGTCGGACCGGCTACTACGAACATAACCTCTATCCGTTGCGTTACAACAAAGCTGTTGCGGATATCACGAAGACGGTTACAGGCGACTCGATCATCTGGGCGCGGAGCGCGTGGGCCGGCAGTCAGCGTTATCCGCTGCATTGGGGCGGCGATGCTGAGAACACCAATTCGGCAATGGCCGCGACGCTGCGAGCCGGTTTGTCGTTCGGCTTGTCGGGCTTCACCTTCTGGAGCCACGACGTCGGCGGCTTCGTGCAGGCGCCTCCGCTGGCCCTTTATCGCCGCTGGCTCCCGTTTGGCGTGCTGACCTCGCACACTCGATGTCATGGTGCGCCTCCGCGGGAACCCTGGGCTGTTGACCCGGCTTTCGTCGACGACTTCCGGCGGGCGCTCGAATTGAAGTACTCGCTCATGCCTTATATCTATGCCCAGGCCAAAGACTCCTCCGAGCGTGGATTGCCCATGCTGCGCGCGCTCTTTCTGGAGTACCCGGACGATCCAACGTCGTGGCTGATAGACGACGAGTACCTGTTCGGCTCCGAACTGTTGGTAGCTCCTTTGATCGAGGAAGGGAGCAGCCGAAAGGTCTATCTCCCGCCCGGCTCCTGGACCGACTATCAAACGGGCAAGGTTTATCAGGGGGCCCAGTGGCACAGTATCAACGCCGGACAGATTCCGATCGTGGTGCTGGTGAGGGACCATTCGGCGATCCCACATATCCGGGTTGCCCAGAGCACGGCGGACATGAATTGGAAGGAGATAGAACTGCGGGTTTTCAGCACGGATGGGTCCGCGGCCTCCGGCCTGTTCGCACTTCCCGATGGGAATCTACAGTCGCTCAAGCTGGAAGGCTCGGGACAGAGCTTTGTTCTGAGAGACGACCTGCTGCAGGGCCGGGTGAAATGGCAGATCAGGAAGCAGTAGGCGGTAGGCAGTAAGATTGTAGGGAAGGATCGGGTCGAGGTTTGGTCCGATTCCGTACCGCAACCGCAGGCCGTGCGGTACGCCTTCAACAACAATCCGAAGCATCCCAACCTCACTAACGATCGCGGGCTGCCCGCCGCGCCTTTTCGAACCGATGACTGGCCGGCACCTACGGACGGCAAACGATAACAAAATGCGAAATGCGGAATGCGAAATGGGGATTTAGGAACGTGGAATTCCGAATCCGCATTTCGCACTTCGCACTTCGCACTTCGCAATCCCAGAAACGGAGAACACAACGTGATGAAAGCATCCCAAGCACTCCTCTCAATCTTTCTATCGGTTTGTATGACTGCAACTGCCTTCGCTCTGGCGGCGAGCCAGCAGACAGAGAACTATCCGGTCAATCCTGACTCGCAGCCGCAGACGGGGGTGCCGAAAGGGGAGGTGCTCAAGCTCAGCTTCTCCCAGTCGAAAATTTTTCCCGGCACCACACGCGAGTACTGGGTGTACGTGCCCGCCCAGTACTCGCCTGACAAGCCCGCGTGCGTATACGTGAATCAGGATGGTCTCCAATATGAGGGGCCCACGGTTTTTGACAATCTCATTCACAAGAAAGAGATGCCCGTGACTATAGGCGTCTTCGTAATGCACGGGCGCGTCACTGCCGCCGACGGCAATGCCGCACTCGACCGATTCAATCGCAGCTACGAATACGACGGCCTCGGCGATAACTACGTCCGCTTCCTCCTGGACGAGCTTCTGCCGGAAGTGGAAACGAAGAAGACATCCGACGGCCGCGCCATTCGGCTCTCGAAGAGCGGCAACGACCGCGCAATCGGCGGCGCCAGTAGCGGCGCGATCTGCGCTTTCACAGCGGCCTGGGAGCGCCCCGATGCGTTCAGCCGCGTCTTCAGTGCGATCGGCACTTACGTGGGACTGCGCGGGGGAGAGCGGTACCCAACCCTGATACGCAAATTCGAGCCGAAGCCGATTCGCGTCTTTCTGCAGGATGGCTCAAACGACCTCAACATCTACGGCGGCGATTGGTGGATGGCGAACCAGACTATGGAGCGCGCGCTCATATTCGCGGGCTACGAAGTGCAGCACGTCTGGGGCGAGGGCGCTCACAACGGTAAACACGCTACGGCGGTCTTCCCGGATGCGATGCGCTGGCTTTGGAAGGACTGGCCGCGGCCGGTCAAGACCGGGCAGTCAAAGAACCCTACGCTCGACGCGCTCCTCCTCCCCGGCGAAGCGTGGCAGCTTGTGAGTGAAGGGTACATGTTCACCGAAGGCCCCGCCGCCAATTCCAAAGGCGAGGTGTTCTTCAACGACATTCCGACCAGCAAGACCTACAAAATCGGACTCGACGGCAAAGTAAGCCCCTTCATCGCCGACTCAAAGCGAGCCAACGGTGAGGCCTTCGGTCCCGATGGACGGCTCTACGCAGTCGCATCCGGCGAGCAGAAGATCCTCGCTTACGACGCGGAGGGGAAGGCAACAGTAATCGCCGAAGGCATTGCAGGCAACGACATCGTCGTGGCCAACAACGGCAACGTGTACGTCACGAATCCTCCTACCGGTGCGAGCAACGACCCCAGCAAGGTGTGGCTCATCAAACCCGGAAGTGAGAAACAGGTGGTGGACACCGGCGTGCGCTTTGCCAATGGGGTGACGCTTTCACCAGACCAGACATTGCTCTACGTGGACGACTACCGGTCGCACTGGGTCTACAGCTATCAGATACAACCGGACGGCACGCTTCAGTTCAAGCAGCGCTACTATTGGCTGCACGAGGCGGATACCGCTGATGACAGCGCCGCGGACGGGATGCGAGTGGACCGGGATGGACGACTCTACGTCGCGACGCGGATGGGCATCCAGGTGTGCGATCAGGCCGGCCGCGTGAACTGCATCATTCCGACTCCGAACGGCAGAGTCTCGAACCTCTGCTTCGGCGGCGAGAACTTCGACACGTTGTTCGCCACCTGCGGCGATAAGGTCTACAAGCGCAAGCTCAAGGTCAAAGGCGTAAATGCCTGGGACAAACCGAACAAGCCCGCTGCGCCGAGGCTGTAAGCCTGAGAAGGTTTTCGCTGACAGCAGCACCGTCTCGTGGCGGCCGAAGCGAGTTGTGGGAAAACTGTTTCTCGCCACCAAGGAACGTTTGTCGTCTCGCGTTGGGAGCTGATGATTCCGATGCGATCTACCACCTTCAATCGATAACGACAAACGAGAAACGCAAGACGATAAACGCGATGAGCGACTACACCTTACAACCGGAAGAGGGACCACCCACATGTTCATTACGAGGCGAGACGCTATTAAGCGATTAGCTGGAGCTGTGCCCGCTCTGAGCACGATGCGAGCTCTTGTTCAGGACCAAGCCATCGTCCAGATTCAACCAGGGCCATTCAAGGGGACACGCGAATCACTCAAGGCCTACCAGATCCCCGAGTGGTTCCGAGATGCGAAGTTCGGCATTTGGGCGCATTGGGGACCTCAGTCAGCCCCCGAATACGGCGACTGGTATGCGCGAAACATGTACATCGAGGGCCACCGGCAGTACAAGTATCACCTCCAGCGCTATGGCCATCCGTCAAAGTTTGGCTTCAAAGACGTAGTCTCGACCTGGAAGGCCGACAAGTTCGACCCAGATTACCTCATGGGCCTCTACAAAAAGGCCGGGGCGAAGTACTTCATGAGCATGGCAGTGCATCACGACAACTTCGACCTTTGGAACTCAAAGCACAACAGATGGAACTCCGTTAATATGGGCCCGAAGAAGGACGTCGTCGGCCTGTTCCGTAAGGCGGCATCCAGACACGGGCTGAAGTTCGGAGTCAGCGACCATCTGTGGATCAGCTATAAGTGGTTCTCAACCAGTCACGGCAGCGATAAGGCGGGCCAATTTGCCGGCGTGCCCTACGACGGCGCCGACCCGAAGTACGCCGATCTCTACCATGACATCAAAGAAGTTCATACGAAGCTCGATTGGAATGAGCAAGGCATTTCGGAGACATGGAAGCGTCACTGGTTCGAACGGATCAAAGACCTGGTGGACCAGTACGAACCGGACCTTCTCTATTGCGACGGCCACATCCCGTTCGAGGAGTGGGGGTGGAATCTGGTCGCGCACCTATACAACGAGAGCGCTAAGAGGCATGGCCGTAAGGTAGAAGCGGTCTACACAAGCAAGCGGCGAGAGGACTCCGAGGTTGGCACCTGCGT
>JBGPFL010000539.1:0-4471 GCA_041483295.1 Blastocatellia bacterium
ACCTGAAGTACCACTTCACGAAGAGGATGCCCACGATCAGGTTGAAGATCGGCGCGACAATCAACCCGATCCGGCCCCAAAGACCGATACCTGTTCCGATCACAACGTAGAGCGAGTCCGCGGCCACCTCGACCAGCCGAAGGAATGCCACAACCAGCACCCACTCAGGCGTTTTCTGATATCTGAAAAGCGCGATCGACTGAACTACCAGGTAGCCGAGCCATATCACAGCCGCTCTTCGAAGAAAGTAGATCGGCTCGTTGGCCGGGGCGTCGGGCTGAATGACATCCATGTAGATGCGTGGAAAAAATGTGCCGAGCCCGCCAAGAACTATGTCGATGATTACCATCAGGATCAGCGCCGGCCGGATCAAAAGAGGCAACACTCTTGCGGCGGCACTGGAGGTTGAAGCTTGAGGTGTTACGCTTGCTGTGGTCATCTGCTTACCTCACAGGGTCTTGAGATACTCAATCAGGGCGCGCTTCTCCTGAGGCGGAAGCTGGGTGCCATAGGAATGTCCGCTGCTGGCATTTCCTGCGACACTCGTGTCATACCTGAAGCCCTTCTTCTCCGCATCGGGTCCGAATGAAAGGAAGCCTACCTTCTCTTGATCGTAGACGTCATACCCCCGGTGGAACAGCTTTGGTCTCGCGTCCGGAGGCTCCAGCAGATCCGTCAGCGAGGGCACGGAGCCATTGTGCAAGTAAGGGCCCCTCAGCCACAGCCCATCCAGCGGAACGGAGACATAGCCGTCGGTCTTGCGGAAGTGGTTGAAGTCGATGCTGTACCCCTTCGCGTAGTTGTTGTAGGCCTGGACCGATCCCTCCGTCCACATGTCCAGCCGATGCCGGTCGGTCCCTATCTCGGAGAGCGGAATGACGGTGCCCGTCCGCTGTCCGCCAAACGCGTGGCAGGAGGCGCAGTCGCGCGCATAGATCTCACTTCCTTTTGAGGCCAGCGCCTGATCGATTGCGAAGGGGTATTTCGGAGGTTGGAGAGCCATCAGCCAGCTCTCCATCTTTTTAAGGGCGTCGAGATTTATCGTCTTGCGCGTTGCGCCATCGCCAATCGCCGAGCTGTTAATCACCTCAACCAGCGAATTATTCAGCCCGTCCCAGTGCAGCGACAGCCCGGCGCGCGGACGTTGATTCCAGAGCGGCACCATATCGGAGTTCCCGATGGTATCATCAACCGGCTGCTTCAAGACTCGGAACTTGACCGGATTGAATGGATCAATGCGTCCCCGGCCCCAATCAGGACGGTTATTCATCCACGCGAACAGTTCTTTTTGTTGCATGAGTCGTCGCTTCGTCTCGGGGATATAGACGTAGCGATAGAAGATCCGCTCCATGAAGGGAAGGTCGTATACTGCATCGATCGCTTTGAGAACCGAGTCGGGGTTGAAGCGCGGGTCGCTGACGCTGTCTTGAAGGAACCTGATATAGCCCTGTGGATTGGCCTGATGCGCGGGCGCTGCCGGAATGATGGTCGGATTGTCCCTGGGGGAGGCCCGCAGAGTTCCGGCGTGACAGAAGGCGCAGTTGATGGAGACCCGGTCCACTCCAACAGTCTTCTTTGAAAAGCCGACCGGCATTTCGCGCCCTTCTTCCCACACGATTCCAAGCGAGGTGTAACCACCGCGACCCGGCAGCTTCTCGGGAAACATTCGCGGCAGCACCAGCCATATCCAATACGGAAGCCCTTCTTCCTGCTCGATGCCGACCGAGCCGTACTTGAAGTACTCCTCCGGCGATCCGAAGCTTTGGGGAACCTCCCTGAAGAGGTTGTACCAGCCGACGTAGCCGAAGACTCCGATGACTAATACAACCGCAGCCAGGGCGGTCCATATTCTTGACGTTCGACGTTTGCGAAGTTCCATCTCTGCCGGGGTCATACGTCACACTCCTGATGCTGTCCGGGCTTAGGCCCATCTCTCGTGCTTGATCGCAAGCGCGAGTAGGATTCCCTGCACGATTCCAAACGCGAGATCCACCAAACCCATTGGTAGATAGGTTCGCGGTTTTTCATAGATCAGAACCGCGGTGCCAAAAAACGTTATGCCCGCCAGCCGCGAAAAAACCGCCAGATAAGCGTTCGCCCGATACCGGTAGAGGTTGCTCGCCGCCGGAAGATAGAAGAGACTGAGCAGAAACAGCAGCAACCCGGCGAAGCGCACCCAGATGAAAGGTGTCGTCGGCTCGAGATTGAGGAACCCGAGCAAGAGCTTGGGCGCGAAGATCGCCGGAAGAGCACACGACAGATTTACCAGCACGCCGAGCCACACGACTCGGCCAAACCAGATGCTGTAGGAATTCGCAACGCTGGAACTACTAAGGCTGATAGCAGGTGCGGCCATCTCTAAGTCCTCCTTCAAAGCTTCTTCATGTATTCCACCAGGGCATCCTTGTCTTGCGGGGTCAGGCCGATCCCATAAAGGTGCCCTCCATTGCCGTTGCCTGGAAGGGCCGTGTCGTACTTGAAGTATTGGCGCCTCCCTTCTGTCGACACGCCGGATATGAAACCCACGTTCCTGCGGTCGTAGACATCGTAGCCCCGAAAAAAGAGTCGCGTTCGGTTCTCGGGCGGCTCAAGCAGATCTCGCAAGGTGGGCACCGAGCCATTATGGAGATAAGGGGCGCGCAGCCAGACGCCGTCCAGCGGGGCGTTCGTATAACCATTCGTCTTGCGAAACCTGTTGAAGCGATACTCGTAGCCGGCATACAGAGTGTTCTGATTTTCGGCCAGCTCGTAGGTGAATGAATCGAGGCGATGAGGGTCGGTCTTTATCTCGTCGATCGGCACCACCTTTCCGACCTTCTCTCCGCCGAACGCGTGGCACTCGTAGCAATGCTGTCGAAATAATACCTCGCCCTGGTCCGCCAGTCCCTGGTTAATCTCGTAAGGATAAGGCGGCGCCTTCAGCTGGTCCCACAGCCATTCCTCGATTCGCTTGAGCCGCCTCAGGTCCAGAGTCGGGGGAGTTACGCCGGCCCCAAGCGCCGCGCTCTTGTTCCGTTCTTCGACTGAATCGTTGTTGCCATCCCAGTGCAGGTGCATACCCTCGCGAGGCTTCTGATTCCAGATCGAGGGGAGGTCCGCGGTGCCTACGGTCTCCTCCGTAGCCATCGGCCAGTTGAACTGAATGGCTTTGTACGGATTGAAGGTATCCACCCGACCCGGACCCCAATCAGGATTGCGACTCATGAAGTCCATGATCTTGGAGCTCTGTTCTATGACGCCCTCTCTGACCTGCGCCACGGCGGTTCTGTAGAAGAACCTTTCAATCATGTTCAGCTTCGTGCGGGTTTCAATGGCGGTGATTATGTTGTCGCCCGTGAAGCGCCCGTCGCGAACACAGTCGAACAGGAAGCGGTAGTACGCCTGCAAGTTCATCGTGTTGGCAGGCATTCCAGGATAGATCCGGCGTTGGCTGTCAGGGGTGTCTCTCACCGTGCCGGTGTGGCAGACCGCGCAATTGAGCCCGACGCGGTCGAGTCCAACTCGGCGCCTCGAGAAACCGATCGGCGTGTCGTGACCAGGCTCCTGCACGAAGCCCAGAGACTCGTATCCTTCACCCGGCAGCTTGTCCGCGAAGACATCGGGAAGCACCTTCCATATCCAATAGGGGATGCCGAGGTCTACGTCGCTCCCGATCGAGCCGTATTTGAAGTGGTCGTTGATGTCGACATAGTCGACCGGGGCGTTCGGATGGAAAGACCAGAAGAGATAAGTCCCCGCCAGAAACAGAACCACGATAATGATGATCTCTATCCTTCCTGCCCTTATTCGCGACACTTCTTCAACGGGCGTAACATTCGCTCGCTCTCCCATCAGAGCTACTCCTTTCTGTCTCCTGGTACTGGACCTGCACTCTTGCTGAAGCGTCAGTCACCGGGCCTCAATCGCCTCGCGCGCTTGAGGCGGAGCAAGAACTCTCGGCGAAGGGCGATGGATGGAATACCGACATCACGTCTCGCATCATTCGGTCGTAGTCGCCGTCGTAGCGGCTCACATCGTAACAGCCCAGTGGGTTCTCGAGAGCGTTCACCAGACACTTGTTGCAATAGGTGCACGGCTTATCCGGCAAGTCCTGCCCGGATTCGAAGATCTTCACCAGGTCCGGGTTGGCGATCAGCGATCGCGCGATGCTGACGCCGTCGCAGTAGCCGCCCTCGATGATGCTGCGTATGTGCGACGCCGTCTGGAACCCGCCGGTACAGATGACCGGAATGTTCACGACCTGCTTGATGGCCTTCGCGTCATCCTCGTTGATTCCCTCTATCTTGGTCCCCTTGGAATGATTCCAGAACCAGCGAAACATCGGCCGCAGCAAACTCAGCCGCATCGACATGTAAATGAACAACGTGTTGATGCCGCTCGACAGCATCGTGTCATAGGTCTTGATCGCTTCTTCAACAGGGAAGCCGCCTGGCGGATTGAGCGGGTGCGGGAAGGTGCTGCCGGTTGAGAC
>JBGPFL010000540.1:0-4470 GCA_041483295.1 Blastocatellia bacterium
CTATACCGACGTCGTTATGGCCGCCCTCGGGAATGATTATGTCGGCATAGCGCTTCGACGGCTCGACGAACTGCAGGTGCATGGGTCGCACGGTAGTCTGGTATTTCGAGATGATCGAATCGACGCTACGCCCCCGCTCATGCACGTCTCGCTCGAGCCGCCTTATGAACCGTATGTCCGCATCCGCGTCCACGAATATCTTGAGGTCCATCAAGCCGCGAAGGTGAGGACTCACCAACGCGAGTATGCCTTCGATTATGATCACCGGCCGAGGCGCGACCTGAACCGTTTCGGGCTTGCGAGAGAAGGTCGCGTAATCGTAAACCGGCTGCTCGATGCTCTCTCCGGCGCTGAGCGCCTCGAGATGATTGACCAGCAACTCCGTATCAAACGCGTCAGGATGGTCGAAGTTTACTTTATGGCGCAGATCAATCGGCATATCGCCGAGGTTGCGATAGTACGAGTCTTGCTGCAGATAAACCACGTTCTCTGAACCTACCGAAGCGATGATCTTGTGCGCGACCGTAGTCTTGCCCGACCCCGTGCCCCCGCTGATCCCGATTATCATAGGGCTATTCTAGCACCGTTTGGAAATGAGTTGCTGAGTACTAACAATGGAAGGCCGGATCACGCTACCCCTTCAGCATCCAGGGCGAGCAGCCGCGGGATGAGCTGAATTATCAGGCTCGAGAGTTTTTGGCCGGCCCGCTCCCCCACCTCCATCACTTCCTGATGCTTGATCTCAGCGCGGCTCAGCCCGGCTGCCGAGTTCGTTATGCAAGAGATGGCCAGCACCTTCATCCCGCAGTGCCGGGCCACGATTGCTTCAGGCACGGTCGACATTCCAAGCGCATCGCCCCCCATCTTTGCCATCATGCGCACTTCGGCCGGAGTCTCATACGAAGGTCCGCGCAGGGCCACATAAACCCCATTCGCCAGAGTCATTCCCAGGTCGCGTGCAACTTCGTGCGCAGCGTCAATGTAAGCAGGCGTGTAGATCGCCGTCATATCAGGAAAGCGCGTACCGAAGCGCTCATCGTTAGGACCTCTGAGCGGGTTGTCGCCCATCAGGTTGATATGGTCCTTGATCACCATTAGGGTGCCGGAGGTCAGATGAGATGAGCCGCCTCCAGCCGCGTTGGTAATGATCAGCGAGCGAATACCCATGACCGAGAAAACCCGCACCGGCAGAGTGACCTCCTCCATCGAGTAGCCTTCGTAGAAATGAAACCTGCCCTTCATTGCGGCTACCTCGACGCCGGCGCACGTCCCGATCAGCAGCGTGCCATCGTGTCCCTCGACGGTTGAGTTCACGAAGTGAGGTATCTCCGTATAGGGGATATCGACCGCGTCGCTGATGGCTTCGGCGACTCCGCCAAGGCCTGATCCAAGTATGATCGCGAGCCGCGGGTTGCGCCCGCGAGCCTTCGCGTTGATATAGCGGGCGGCTTCGGAAGCCCTGTCGTAGAGCGATATCGTCATAGAACCCCCGAGGAAATGCGAAATCCGAAGTGCGAAATGCGAAATTCTAATTTCGCCGCAATTCGCAACTCTCTCTCATTTCGCATTTCGCATTTCGCATTTCGCATTTCTTACCTCGTTTCCTTCACATAGGGAGTGCCGATCGCTTTCGGCGGCGTCGCTCGCCCTATGAACCCCGCCAGCACCACCAGCGTGAGTACGTAAGGAATGATCTGAATAATCTGGACTGGGATATCTACGACGCCTTGCATTCGAATCGCGATCGCATCAGCCACCCCAAATAACAGACAGGCCAGAAACGTGCCGACCGGGTGCCACTTCCCGAAGATCAGCGCCGCCAGCGCGATGAATCCGCGCCCCGCGGTCATGTTCCGGGTGAACAACGAGTTCTGCCCGATCGACAAATAAGCTCCGCCTATGCCTGCAAGCACCCCGCTTGCGAGCACACCTGCATATCGGATTCGCGATACGCTCACCCCGGCCGTGTCCGCCGCCTCGGGGTTCTCACCAACCGCGCGCAATCGCAGTCCAAAGCGAGTCCGAAACAGAATGTAGTAGCTGATCGGCACCATCAACAGCGCTATGTAGACGATGGGCTTGTGGCCCGAAAGCAACTGGCTCAGCACCGGGATGCGTTCGATGACCGGTATGTTCCAATCCGGCAATGTCTGTTCGCGCGGCAGTTGGGGAGTCGAGCCGGTCGATTCGAACAGGGCGCCGGACGCCAGCGCAGGCACGCCAAGGAATAGGATGTTGATGGCGGTTCCGACCACTACTTGATTGGCTTTGAAGTTTATCGACGCGACGGCGTGTATGAGTGCCACCAGCAATCCAGCCACGGCCGCTGCAAGCAGACCAATCCACGGGTTGTGAGTAAACACGGTTACGGCAGCGGCGGTGAATGCGCCTGCGAGCATGATACCTTCGAGAGCGATGTTGATGACTCCTCCGCGCTCCGAGTACATCCCGCCCAGCGCAGCAAGAATGAGAGGCGTCGAGAGCCTAATCATCGAAGCGAGTAGCGACAGGTTGATGATGTTCTTCAGCATTTGACTCCATGATGTTCCGTGAAATCTTCCCTCACACTCAAGCTCCCTTTCTCCCTTCTCCCCTTCTCCCCTTCTCCCACTCTCCCACTCTCCCACTCTCCCACTCTTCCCTTACGCCTCCTTGCGGGCAAAAATCCGGCGCGCGCCACTGCGGAAAATCCCCTCGCAGGCAACAAACAGAATGATGATGGCCTGCAGGATCACCACCCAGTCCTTCGATACTTTGTCCGTGAATATGTCTATGGGGTAGCCCGACCTTATCAAAGCGCCGAACAGGATCGCCGCCACCAGCACTCCAGCCGGGTGGTTGCGGCCCAACAACGCGACCGCAATACCGGTGAACCCATATCCGGAAGAGAAGCCATCGTAATACCGGTACCGATACCCGAGCACTTCGTTGATTCCAACCATTCCCGCCAGCATTCCGGAGATTCCCATAGCCATCACGATGTTGCGCGAGACCGAAATACCGCCGTACTCGGCTGCCGAGGCGCTGATCCCAACCGCCCGCAGTTCGTAGCCCCATTTCGTTTTCCACAGAAACACCCACACGATCACACACATGAACACTGCAAGTAGAAACGCCAGGTTCAGCGGCACATGCACCGGAAAGCTTATCCCCAGAGGGGCCAGCAGCGCGTGCATGCGTGGAATGTGAGGACCGGTGACGACTCCGTCGTTCAGCTGCGCGATAGACAGACTCTCCAGTATCGGATCGCCGGGTTGGCGATAGTGATATTGAGTCAGGTAGCTGACAATGGCCAGGGCGATGAAGTTCATCATGATCGTGGTGATGACTTCGTGTGCGCCGAACCTGGCCTTCAGCACACCTGGTATGCCGGCCCACAAGCCGCCGGTCAGAACGGCCGCCAGCATCGCAAGGATCACCAGTGTCCACGCCGGCCATCCCGCCAGGACTATTCCGACCCACGCCGCGGCGAACGCCGCAGCTACCAGTTGTCCCTCTGCTCCTATATTCAACAGCCCGCATCTGAAGGCGACTGCGACCGCCAGCCCCGTGAAGATGAGCGGCGTAGCATTGAACAGCGTGTAGCCGATTCCCTCGATCGAGCCGAAGGCGCTGGCAAAGAACAGCTCGTATACAACAAGAGGATTGTCGCCGACGATCCACACGATCACCCCGCCCACGAGGAAGGCCGCGAAGACGGCGATCAGTGGAAACATCAATTCGTGAAGAAGTCTCTTCATCAAATTCCTTATCAGCCGAGCCGCGGCCGCCCCGGTACAAACGAGGCGCTTACTCTCCGCCGGTCATCATCAAACCGATCTCCTGTTCTCTGACTTTCTTTGGATCCACCTCGCCGACGATGCGGCCCTCGTAGATCACGATAACCCGATCGCTCAAGCTCAACACTTCATCAAGCTCGGCCGACACCAACAAGACCGCCGCGCCGGCGTCTCTCAAATCGATCAACTGTCTGTGAATGAACTCGGTCGCGCCTATGTCCACGCCGCGAGTCGGCTGAGCAACCAGAAGCAACTTCGGCTTTATGTCGAACTCGCGGGCAACGATCAATTTCTGCTGATTGCCTCCTGAGAGCATTGCCGCCGGCAGCGTTATGTTCGGTGGGCGCACGTCGAATTCGCGCACCAACCTCCGCGCGCGTTCCTCAATCACTTCGCGATTGAGCAGAAAGGTCCCGGAGATCGGGCGCTCACGATGAACCCCGAGAATCGAGTTGCTTGCCAGGTCGAAGCTGAGCAGGAGACCGCGACGATGCCGGTCCTCAGGGATGTGAGCGATTCCGCGCCGCTTTCGCTCGCGCGCGTTGAGATCGTTGATTGGCCGGCCCCCGAGCAGGACCTCACCGGCGGATTGCCGCCTCAAACCGGCGATGATCTCTATCAACTCCGTCTGCCCGTTTCCTTCAACGCCCGCAATACCCAGCGTCTCTCCGGCGCGGACCTCGAACGATAC
>JBGPFL010000541.1:0-4469 GCA_041483295.1 Blastocatellia bacterium
CGAGACGAGCCAGCGGCCTTCCTTTGTTATGCCGATGGGGACGATCTCATATTTGGATCGGTCCATCGCATTGATGACGGACTCCGCCGACCGAAGCGAAACTTCATGCTCCCCCGACCTCCCGCCGAAAATCACACCTACCCTCAGCTTCTTGGTCAATTCAACCTCTCTGCGATGCGTGATTCGTGATTCGTGATCCGTGATGCTTGAGTCACGGCTCACGCATCACTCAAAGAATCTTCTTACCCAATGCAGACAGTATCAATTCCACGGCAAGCAGGGCGGTCTGATTCGCCACGTCGTATACCGGATTCACCTCCGTCAGCTCGACCGACAAAACGCAACCGGACGCGGCGATCTTCTCCATCGCCAGGTGGCTCTCGCGATAAGTAGCCCCGCCTCGCTCCGGCGTCCCTACTCCCGGCGCATAGAAGGGATCGATGAAGTCCATGTCCATCGTCACATGGAAGCCGGCAGTGTTGCGCGTTGCTATCTCGACTGCCTCCGAAACGACGTCGCCGAGTCCTCGCTCGTCCAGTTCGCTCATGGTGAAGACTCGCACCCCCAGGGACCTTAGCAGTTCGCGCTCGCCGGGGTCCACGCTGCGAGCGCCGATGATGGCAGTATGCTCGGGCAACACCTTCGGCGCGAACCCGGCAATGTGAGTGAGTTCTCTTGCTCCGTAGCCGAGCAAAGCCGCAAGCGGCATCCCATGAATGTTCCCGGAAGGCGAAGACTCCGGAGTGTTGGCGTCGGTATGTGCATCCAGCCAGATGATCCCCACCTTCTGCTTTAGCTTGCGGTGAAACGAGGCAAGCCCTGCCACGCTTCCGACCGCGATCGAGTGATCGCCACCCAGGATAACCGGCAGAGCGCCCTCTTCAAGCGAAGACTCGACCATTCGGGCCAGTTCTTCTGAAGCTGCGGCGATCTCGGGCAGGTAGTGTGCCCGAGGATTGGTTCGCTGAATTGCCTCGGCGGGGCTGATGTGAACGTTCCCAGCATCGACCACGTCGAAACCGAGCCGCGCTATAGCCTGGTTGAGGCCGGCGATACGAATTGCCGACGGGCCCATGTCCACGCCGCGACGCCCAGCCCCAAGGTCCATAGGCACGCCAATGATCTTGATCTTCTTGTTCATACTCTTGACCTCAGTGAATTCATTCTCCCATCCCCATCTTTGCGTCGCAAGAGAGGGCCGATGCAAAGCGCGGCCGTTTGGCCGGGACAGCGACTTCATCGATCGTCCGCGCACTCAAGTGTCTTTGCCTGGATGATCAAGGGGCGCAGAGATGGGGGGCATAGGAACGAGAGGGCGGGGGCTTATCACTCATACGCCTGTATGAGGCAGCGGTCAGAAGCGACGCCCGACATACTATCTGTCAGACCGAGGGGGATGGCAAAGATTTAGACATCGGGTCCCATCTCTCGGGGGGCCATTCTGACCGGGCGATCGAGTGGATTGCGAAGAAATACACCAACCGCGTTCATCTTCGCCGCTGCTGATCGCCGAAATTTGCCGATATGCCTGGGCGCAGCTTCGCATCCGGCCCGACACTGGCGCCCGGCTGTCCTCTGCCCGTCTGGGCGACCGCTATTTCTTGGAGCTTGGAATCGAATCCGCTCCGTGCGTCCCGATATAGCCCGCAAGCAGACGCGACTTGTAGGCGCGTCGAATATCGGTTGAGGGGGGAGCCGTGGCGGCTCCTCTCTTAGGCTGGGGGGCCGCAGCCACGGCCCTCGACTTAGCTGCCGCGGCGCTTCTAGTTTTCACTTGAGGCCGTGTCTTGGAGTCCACGCCCCGCTTCACTCTCTTGCTCGACGATGCTTTCGCGCGAGCGTTGCCCTTGCTCGCCGACACCTTCGCGCGAGCATTGCCCTTGCGCACCGATACCTTCGCGCGAGCGTTGCCCTTGCGCACCGATACCTTCGCGCGAGCGTTGACCTTGCTTGCCTGTCCCTTCGCCGGTCTCTTTGCCATTAGTTTTCTCCGCATCAATCCGCCTTATCTGTAAACTGAAACCTGTTGTTCAGGATCTTCATAGTCCCGTGGCTAACTCGTATCGTTACGCCTGCGGCTTGTCTCTCTCATTGAAACCGCGAGCATCACACAATCCGTTCTCTTAAGGCCTCTACTGCTTGCTCTGCGGTATCGGCGAAGGAGATGTGGGTCATGTCGTCGTCCGAGACCACAAGGTGCTCGCGCAGGCATGCCATCGCGCGGGGCCAGCACTCGCCCAATAGAATCAGCGGTCTGGGTGGGAGCACTCCGGTCACCAGCTTGTTCCAAACGAGAGAGACCTCTGTGACAGTACCCATGCCCCCGCGAAGCGCGATGTAGCCAACCGATCGAAGAATCAGTCCCTGAAGACGCTCGTAGAAGTCTCGGCTGGGGACAGTTTTCTTGATGTACCTGTTAGGAGCAGCCTTGAACTGAGTCATCGTCATGCCGACGACGCAACCGTCGGCATCGTGGGCGCCTTTGCTGATGGCTTCCATTACGCCGGAGTAGCCGCCGGAGCAGACGTGGAAGCCTGCTTCAACCAGCAGGCTTCCAAGCCTCAGGGCTTCTCTGTACTCCTGTGCATCCGGTCCGCAACGCGATCCCCCGAACACTGTAATCATCTTCCCGCCAATCTCTCCGCTCACTGGGTGACTCACTCTCTGATGCGTGATGCGTGATCCGTGATGCGTGATGCGCGATCCGTGATGCGTGATCCGTGATTCGTGATCCCGAGTGTGCCTGATTCGCTCGGGATCACGCATCACGCATTACCCTCACTCCTCACGCATCACGCATCACGCATCACTCATTATCACTCACCACTCATCACTCACTCGCATCTCTTAGTGGGCGCCTGATTCAACTCGCCAAAGTCTTCAAACCCGTCGAGGCAGATGACCACGCGCCGCACGTTGGGAAACTGTCTTAGAGTTCGATTTATGGCCTCGGTGAATCGCCACACCGCCAGGTCATCCGGCCAGCGAGGACAGTCGCCGCACGAGGAAGCGAAGCTGACTCGGGCTATGCCATTCATGATTCTTAGATTTGTGATCGACAGTCCTTCCGTGTACGGCGCAAGCAAGCCTCTGGTCTTTTCATCTGAGATTGGACCGGCGATCAGCGCTTCCAACGCTCCGCGCGCCGGGGAAACTGTGCTGACCTCCCGCTGTACCGGCACCAGAGCCAGCGCGTTCTCCCGCGCGGCTCGCTGTGAGATTGGCCGCCCTTCCAATCCGACCTCATCGCTCGGGTAGAGGTAGACCCAAACCAGCCTCTTGCCAGAAGCCGGACGTTGCTGGGCGCTCAACGTGAGGCCTCCAGCGGCAAAGACCAGCACCAGGGTCAGGAACAAAAGCGCTCGAACATTCTTCACGATAACTGCTCCTGGAAGAGGCCGAGTCAAATCAAGGCTTCAATCGGTAGAGCATTCGCGGAAAGGGAATGGCCTCGCGCAAGTGCTCGATTCCGCACAGCCACGCCGTGCACCGCTCTATGCCCATTCCGAATCCGCCATGCGGAAACGTCCCATACCTGCGGAGGTCGAGGTACCAATCGAACGCCTCCTCCGGCAGGTTGTGTTCGTGTATCTGCTGGAGCAGATAGTCGAGATCTTCTGCGCGCTGGCCTCCGCCGATTATTTCGCCGTATCCTTCGGGCGCGAGCACGTCCACACACAGGGCAAGATCGGACCGCTCCGGATCAGCCTTCATGTAGAAGGCCTTAACTGCCCGCGGGTACCGGTGCACCATCACCGGCCGGTCGAATTGATTAGACAGGTAGGTCTCGTCAGGGGCGCCGAAATCCCCGCCCCATTCAAAGAGAGTTTCGGTCTCGCCCTTCTCGTGACCCTCCTTCAACATTCGCACCGCGTCGTCGTATTGCAGTCGGGGAAACGGAAGCGCGATTTTTTCCAGCTTCGATATGTCGCGCTCGAGCTCTCCAAGCTCCTTGCGGCGATTCTCGAGCACGCGATGTACGATGAAGGTGATGAAGTCTTCGGCGATATTCATCACGTCGTCGAGGTTTGCATAGGCTACCTCGGGCTCGACCATCCAGAATTCCGTCAGGTGTCGGCGGGTCTTGGACTTTTCGGCTCGGAAGGTCGGGCCGAAGCAGTAGACCTTCCCGAAGGCCGCAGCTGTCGCTTCATTGTAGAGCTGTCCGGACTGTGTGAGGTAAGCCTTCGCGTCGTCGAAGTAGTTTACTTCAAACAGGTTGGTCGTGCCTTCACACGCGGCCGGTGTAAAGATTGGCGTGTCCATCAACAGAAATCCGTGGGAGTCGAAGTAGTCGCGAACTGCGCGAATGACCTCCGCGCGAACGGAAAGTATGGCGTGCTGGCGTCGGGAACGGAGCCACAGGTGGCGGTTGTCCATCAGGAACTCGACGCCGTGCTCCTTGGGGCTGATCGGATAGGCCTCGGCCAACTGGACGACCTCCACATCGATTACGTCCAACTCGTAGC
>JBGPFL010000542.1:0-4468 GCA_041483295.1 Blastocatellia bacterium
AATTCAGGGGTTTTGACTCAGGGGCGGGCACGGAAGCCTCCGCCCTACAGGTTGGTGTTGACGTTTGGGGCGCAGTTCTGATTTCCTAACCCCAATGGCCTATCAAACCTACATTCCCTCGCCTCCGCTCTCTGATTTCGTGGAGGTGTTCTGGCTCTACGAAGGCTTCGCTCAAGCTCACACAAAAGAGCGCAAGCTTCCGGATGGCTCGATGGGGCTGGTCATCAATCTTCGAGAGGACAGCTTTCGGATTTACGACCGGCGGGATCCCAACAGGTGTGAGATCTTTCGCGGCTGCCTGGTTTCCGGTGTGCAGTCGGAGTTCATCGTAATCGATACGGCCAATCAGGCGTCTGTCATGGGTGTTCATTTCAAGCCGGGCGGCGGTTTTCCGTTCTTCGGAATACCCGCCAGTGAGTTACACGATGTGCAGGTGCCATTGGACGAATTGTGGGGAACTACGGCCGGCGAACTGCGCGATCAGTTGCTCGAAGCCGAAACCCCTGAGGCGAGGTTCGCCATTCTCGAACGGTACCTGTTGGCACGAGCGGCGAGGCCGCTCGTGCGGCATCCGGCGGTCTCATTCGCGCTGAAGGAGATCCAAAGCGAGCCGCAGCACCGAACGATCTCGGACCTAACCGAGCAAATCGGTCTCAGCCCCAGACGATTCATCCAGGTCTTTAGTGAGGAAGTTGGGCTGACGCCAAAGCTGTTTTGTCGCGTCCGGCGGTTTCAGCAAGTGCTGCGCTCGTTGCAGAGCGGAGCCGTCGATGGCCGTCAGATCGAGTGGGCTGGGATTGCTGCGTCCTGCGGTTATTTCGACCAGGCTCATTTCATTCGAGACTTCCGGGCGTTCTCCGGCCTCAATCCGACTGCCTGGTTTAGGCTCAGGGGCGAGCATATCAATCATGTTCCCCTCCCAGATTGAGGTCAATTTTTTACAATACGGATCTGCCGGCTTCTGCCAAAATGATGCAGTTAACGTCGAGGAGATGCGGAAGCGGGCCTTTGCCCTCCTTCCGCAATCGTGAGTAGAGCCCGGTGGGAAGGCGCCCGAATCCCATTTTCAACATCGCATTGGTAAATGGAATGGACGATACTCCTGAGCAGTTCACCCGTACCACTATCGAGATGCATGGCGGCATCGGCGCCGAATGGCTGAGCGGGCTGCCGGTCACTATCTCGGACTGCAAACGGCGCTGGTCTCTAACCGTCCACCCCCCGTTCGGACACCTGTCATACAACTATGTTGCACCGGCCTTTCGCTCGGATGGCACGCCCGCAGTGTTGAAGCTGGGTTTTCCGAATCGTGAGCTCAAAACGGAGATCGCAGCACTTCGCCTATTCGATGGTCAGGGGATCGTCCGACTCCTGGATGCTGATCCGGAACAGGGTTGCCTGTTGCTGGAACACCTGAAGCCAGGGACGCCGCTCTCTGAGCTCAACGACGATGCGAAAGCCACCTCGATTGCTGCGCGGGTCATGAGTCAGCTTTGGAGGCCCGTGCCCCCGGGGCACTTGTTTCCTTCCGTCGCTGACTGGGCATCCGGCCTGGGGAAGTTGCGGCAGCGTTTTGACGGTACTACGGGCCCCTTGCCACGCCGTCTGGTTGAAGAAGCGGAGAGCCGATTTGCCGAGCTCATAAGCTCGATGGGGGCGTCGGTGCTTTTGCATGGCGACCTCCATCACGGCAATATTCTGGCGGCAGAACGACAGCCCTGGCTTGCGATTGATCCCAAAGGCGTAGTTGGGGAGCCGGCCTACGAAGTGGGAGCTCTGCTGCGCAATCTTGCGCCGCACTTCGCAGTTGAGGCGCCGCCCGGTCGTATTCTGGAGCGGCGGATGTGCCAATTGGCGGAGGAGCTGGGGTTCGATCGGGAACGGCTGCGCGCGTGGGGGTTGGCTCAAGCGGTGTTGTCAGCGTGGTGGAGCGTTGAAGATCATGGACACGGTTGGGAGTGGGCCATATCGTGCGCGGAACTCCTGAGCCAAATAGAGGTATGAAGAATTAGATTGCACCGCATGATCGCGAACGATGTAGCTTGAAGGCGTCCCCCTCCCCGGCGAATCAGCGAGGGCCAGGACACCAGTTGTTCACGGGAATCCAAATATGAAAAGTTTTCGAGCCGATTGAAGATAAAGGAGAGAAAGAAGCTATGACCAGCAAAGTGAAACCGATCCCCGAAGGCTACCATACAGCAACGCCGTATCTGATCATCAAAGACGCGGCCAGCGCTATGGAGTTTTATAAGAAGGCATTTGGAGCCACCGAATTGGAGCGCATCACGGATGCCGAGGGCAAGGTGAGGCACGGAGAGATCAAGATAGGCGATTCGCCTTTCATGATTACCGACGAGAGCCCGGAGTACCCAGAATGGCTCAGCCCTCTGTCCCGCGGCGGCACACCCGTGCATATCTATTTATATGTCGAGGACGTGGACTCGGTGTTCAGTCAGGCAATCGCAGCCGGCGCGAAAGAACTACTGCCGGTTAAGGATCAATTCTACGGCGACCGGTCCGGCGGAGTGACCGACCCCTTCGGGCACATCTGGTACATCGCAACACACAAAGAGGACGTGTCGCCCGAGGAGATCAAGAAGCGCGCCGCCGAGCCACATTGAAGGTGCGGGACCTTCGGGAGGTCGACGGCCTTTCTTGAAGGCAACTGTCGGGACCTGTACGGGTGGCCCTCCGAGGCCACCCCCGACTACTATAGGTTAGACGGCTCGAACACCGTCAGTAGGAAGAGTGGCAATTCTCAATCCAGGCGGATGCATTCTCAGACTTCGGAGGACACACGATTATGAGCAAGGTGAAACCGATACCCGACGGCTCCTCAGTTGTGATGCCGATGTTAGTGTGCCGCGACGCTTCGGCTGAGATCGACTTCTGCAAGACCACGTTTGGTGCCGTGGAGCTGGGGCGCCGGCCAGGTCCCGATGGGACCGTGGTTCATGCGTTGCTGACGATCGGCGGGGAAATGATCATCATCGAAGGAGAGTGGCCAACCATTGCGAGCCGTGCTCCGCAGCCGGACGGCAGCTCACCAGTGGTGATCTTCGTCTATGTCGAAGACGTGGACACCGTGATAGAGCGCGCGGTGGCCGCCGGGGCAACGGTCCTGCTTCCGGTGAAGGACCAGTTCTGGGGCGACCGCACCGGGCGGATTATCGATCCGTCGGGGCACGTGTGGACCATCTCCACTCGCATAGAAGAGACTTCGTCCGGGGAGAGGGAGGAACGGTGGTCCGACATCGTCAAGGGTTGATGTAGTCGCGACCGCGCGGACTCGGGCACCGTGTTGCTTTCCAATCAGGGGTGGCCACGGAGGGCCGCCCGTACGGGCTGGCATTCAACTCACTAGCATCATGACCGTTACAAGCCTATGATAGTCGCGAAGACAGCGCTCCATGAAAGGATCAAGTGAAAATGCTTGAAGCAGGAAAACCGTTTCCCGATTTCGCTCTTCCCAACCAGGATGGCCAGACCATCAAGCTCGCGGACTCTGCCGGCAAATGGCTGGTGGTTTACTTCTATCCCAAGGACGATACACCGGGCTGCACCATCCAGGGACAGTCCTTCACAACAAGCAAGTCCGATTTCGAGGCCGCCGGAATTGCAGTCGTCGGGGTCAGCCAGGATGACGTCGGCTCGCACAAGAGCTTCTGCGACAAGTTCAGCTTCACGATCGACCTCCTCGCCGACACAAAGGCCGAGTTGCTCAGCGCCTGCGGCGTCGGACAGTCCGAGTACAAAGGCACCAAGTACTGGGACAGGAGCAGCTTCGTCATCGGCCCGGACGGCAGCGTCCGCAAGGTCTACGAGAAGGTGAATCCGCAAGGGCACGAGCAGACGCTGCTAAGGGACATCAAGCAGATGCAGGCTCAGTGACCGTCCCGCTCGCCTGACACAGTCGGAGATCACACGAGACTCTCTCAGTCCTGAGTGGCTGCGCGATCATCATAGTAGATGTACTTCGCGGAAAGGATATCCTGCGCCTCCGCGCCCTCGAGATCGTTCGCTTCGGAGGGGGGAAGCTGCTCATAAAGAGGCGGCGGGATCTCCGCGAATTCGGACATCGGTCCGTAGACCTCATCTACGCCTTCTTTGAACACGTTCCCGATCAGGAGATTGATGATGTTGACTCGCTGGTCAGGATATTTCTGAAGAAACTTCGAGAAGCTGAAATCCTCTTCATAGAACGCGTAGCAGAGCTTCCGCATCGACTCGATTCCCCGATCCAGCATCGACTGAAACTGTCCAAGCCGCTCCCCCGAGAAATCGTTGGCGTTGAAAGCATCGTGAATGGCATCGGCGGCCAACTCGGCCATCTTGAGTCCCAGCAGCACGCCCGATGAATAGATCGGATCCAGGAAGCCGTAGGCGTCGCCGATCAGGATGAATCCATTCCCGGCGCATTGTTTCGATCGATAGGAGTAGTCGACGATCGAATAGATCTTATCGACTC
>JBGPFL010000543.1:0-4452 GCA_041483295.1 Blastocatellia bacterium
AGAGCCCGAATTCTGCGCGCGAGAAATCGGGGCCTGGCAAACGGCCAAGACCAACGAAGCCCACGGAGGAGTTTCAGGATATCACCAAGATCCAGGGTTACATGGCGGGCTCTGTGCTCGAGCTTGACACTTATCGGCCACTCAAGGGTGCTCTGGTAGTCGCACGCCACGCAGCAACACGGGAGCAGTATCAGGTTGCCACCCGCGACGACGGCCACTTTGAACTTCCCGTGCCGTTCGGTGAATACAGAGTCACGATTTCGCTCAAAGGCTATATATCTGTGACTGGCGTCTGCCACGCTCGCAAGGAAGAAGCCTGTTTCGTTGAATTCGGCCGGCTGCAGAAGGCCCCACCGGACTAGACCATTCTGGAAGAGCCGGTTCCGCAGTTTGCGGAGCCTTGAAGGGAGCCACTTATGAATCGATACGAGATACACACGATGGGAGGCGAAAAAATCAGCGTTGTTGCTGAGAGCTTCGACATTGACAAGAGGGGCGTGCTGGTCTTCAAGGGTATCGCGCCAGCTCCATACCCGCGTGAGTACTTTATCCTTGCTCACGGAGTTGCCTATATAGAAATCGCTCCTCATACCGAAGCAGCTTCAGGCGGCGGCGATCCGCCGAAGTTGAAGTACGGTCGCACTCGGTGACCGCATTTGGCGAGTCCCAGACACGGGGGGAACTGATTTGGAGCGCGCCGAGCTATTCGTCGACGGTGACGGGGTCTTCGCTCTGCTTGGCGAGGACCTGGCGGTCGGCGATGTTGAATACGTCGTGATCGATGATGACTTTCGCGCGAGGTGGCCTGGGCTCTCGCAGCGCGAGTTCGAGTGGAGGCGCCGAGGCTCTCGAGAAGCTCGAGGCTCGCCTGGGGCGGCCACTCTCGTTCGTGTGGCGGCCGCCAATGATATGGAGTTGTGATACGCCAAGGTGAAGAGAAACGACATGAAGAGCCTCCGATATCTCGGGGGCACATTTGATCAGACGGCCAGGAGCATTATGACGTATGCCGAGGGGGTAGGTATGACACCGGTAGGAAAAGGCAAATTTGATCAGACGGCCAGGAGCATTATGACAGCAACGCAGGTAGCTCACTGGATGATGCAGGAGATCGAGCGGGTCACCTTTCTGTACCATACGACCGCAGTGCAGTACATAGGGGAGAACTTTGGCAAACAGTTTGTCTATACGAACCGTAACGGCAATCCCGCAATCAGCACAGAGGTGCTAAAGGAGTTCGGCAAACTGAAGCCGGGAAGAGCGGAGTGGGACCGAAGTGAGCGCCGCTGGCTAACACGGGCGAGCTGGGAGAAGTACATTAGGGGGGAATGAGAGCGGCACCATTCTCAACGCAGCGGACATACGGGTGGGGAGGGACTACGTTGGCACAAATCGAAAAGCGCGGCGAACAGAACTACCGGATCACAGTCTTCCTCGGCCGTGAGGATGGCAAACGGAAGTACAAGTCTGAGGTATTCCACGGAACTCGCAAAGATGCTCTGAACCGCAAGCGTGACCTCGAACGAGACGCCGCTCGAGGTATCGTTCAGCGCGCCGGATCCTGCACGCTCGGAGAGTACCTGGACCGCTGGCTGGCGACGATCGCGGATCGCGTCGCCGCCCGCACACATTACGACTATGCCGACCTTCTGAAGCGATATGTGCGCCCGAAGATCGGCTCGATGAAGCTGGGCGAGATTCAGCCCTTGCACATACAGGAAGCCTACGGAGCAATGACCGAGTTATCGCCCCGCACGGTTCGCTACACTCATACTGTTCTGCCAAACGCACTTAAGCAGGCGGTTGCGTGGCAGATGCTGAGCTGGAATCCGACCGACAATGTGCATCTTCCGCGGAGCAAGCCGCGCGTTATTCGACCGCTGACCGAGGACCAGGTGCCGCAGCTCCTGAAGGCTGCGCAAGCCGCCGGTCACTACTGTCTGTTTCTGCTCGCAGTCACGACTGGTTTAAGGCCCGAGGAATACCTGGCACTGGATTGGGACAATCTGGATCTTCAAGCCAAAACGGTCAGTGTGAAACGCGCGATCGTCTACGAACGCAGCGGCAAGGGTTGGAAGTTCGGAAAGCCAAAGACGAAGAAGGGACTTCGGACCATTCCTCTCCCGTCGAACACGGTCGAGGCATTGTGTTATCATCAGCGCGAGCAGAGGAAGGCGAGAATGGCGGCCGGTGAAAAGTGGAAGGATATGAACCTCGTATTCTCAACCGATAAGGGTGGGCCGCTCGAGGTCGGAAATGTGTCGACTCGAAACTTCAAGCCTCTTGTCACAGAGGCCAAGCTTCCAGCTACGACCAGGCTCTACGATCTCCGGCACACCTGGGTGACTCTCTCGCTCGCGGCCGGCGTTCCGGTGAAGACAGTGAGCGAGTGGGCCGGCCATGCCTCGGTAGCCTTCACGCTCGATACCTATGCGCATTTGATCCCGTCGCAAGCGAGCGCTGGGGCTGAACAGGTCGATAAGATGTTCGCCTCAATTTTGGGAGACAAGCGGGAGACTACGGCTCCGACAGGTGCGGAGCGGGCGGATAACAAGCGCCCACACATTGTCAAAAAGTCCAACAAATCAGCCTCTCGCGGTGGGGTCGGAATGGACGGATAGATCCCGTAGGATATCGAGACGGATTTGTAATCAGAGGGTCGGGGGTTCGAATCCCTCCACCGCTCCAGTTTTCAACAATTCCCTCCTCGCCACTCAGCCTTTCATTCACCTCTTGACGAAAGCGAACGGCGATCACGTGCCTTTGCGTGCTAAAACATAATGGCGCGTTATCTGACGACTGCTTCCGTGTAGTGAGAAGAGCACGCAGGGAGACAAGACCGGTAGTTCCTGTCGAAGCGAACCCCACTGTTCAGCGGAGGCTGCTCTGATTCTCTACAGCGGACCGGTGCGCGTCGTAGCCTTGACGCGGACAATCGCTCGGGATAATGATGCTGCGAAGCTGTCAGGATGGTGCTGCGCCGTACTGACGAGTAATATCAGCCAACCAAACAAAGGAGTTACAATGCGTCGCATAGTGCCATTGCTGTTGCTCGCTATCGCTCAAACGTCGTTCGCGCAATCAACGTCCATCTACCACGTCAGCCACACCTACACCCTCGGGGGCGACGGTAGTTGGGACTACGTGATACCCGATCCGGCACAGCACCGCTTGTTCATCGGGCGGCAGAATCGGGTGATGGTTGTGGACGAGAGTGATGGGAAGCTCCTTGGCGAAGTCGCTGGCATAAACGGAGCGCACGGCGTGGCGTTGGTCGATCGCACCGGCCATGGATTCGCCACGTCCGGCAATGACAGCTCGGTGGTCATGTTCGACCTGAAGACGTTCAAGGTACTCGCTCGCATTCCTGCCGCTGAGGATGCCGATGCCATCATCTACGACCCGTCCTCGAATCTTGTCTTCACATTTAACGGCGACGCACACTCGTCTACTGTTATCGATCCGCGCGAGGGAAAGCTGGTCACCAACATTCAGCTTGGCGGCAAGCCCGAGTACGGCGCGTCAGCGGGCGACGGCAAGGTCTACGCCAACATCGTGGACACCAGCGAGGTGGTGGAGATCGATACCAGAAAACTCAGTGCGACGCGCCGGTGGTCGACTGCGCCTGCCAAACAACCTGTGGCGATGGCAATAGACCTCAAACACCACCGGCTATTCAGCGGCTGTCGCAGCGGAGTGATGGCCGTATCGGACTATGAGTCAGGCAAGGTGGTAGCGACGCTACCAATCGGCGCAGGCGTCGACGGCGCCGCGTTCGATCCCGCTACCGGCGACGCCTTCGCTGCAAACGCCGACGGAACGCTCACCGTAATTCATCAGGACGGCGCCGACAAGTATCACGTTGTCGAAAACGTGCAAACTGCGCAAGGCGGACGGAACATGGGGCTCGATCCCACGACGCATCGAGTGTACGTGGTCTCGGCCAAGTTTGGTCCGCCGCCCACCGAAGCGACTGCGGCCAACCCCAGACGGCGGCCCGCCTTAATTCCAGGATCTTTTATGATGATGGTGGTGGAGCGATCTTTGAAGTAAGTGCTCTTACGTTACGCTCACATAATTACAAAAACAGACGCCAGAACCGGGCTGAGTGAAGGAGAGATATGCGGAAAAGAGGAGTTATTGCCTTAGTCGCTATTATTTCTTTGTCTTGGAGTACAGAGTGCTTCGTTCAAGCTGCCCTGGCTCAGGCGAAGCTACCTCGACCGGATCATATCGTTATCGTCATTGAAGAGAATAAGGCTTATGGCCAGATTGTAGGCTCGGCAAACGCTCCCTACCTTAACTCGCTGATCGCTCAAGGGGCGCTGCTGAGGCGTTCGTATGCGCTCCATCATCCCAGCCAGCCGAATTACCTTGAAATCTTCTCCGGCAACAGGCAGGGAGTCTTTAACGATACCTGTCCGCCGATACAGTTCCCTGCGGCAAGTCTCG
>JBGPFL010000544.1:0-4442 GCA_041483295.1 Blastocatellia bacterium
AGTGAGGTGGCGCGCGACCAAGGTGGAGGTCTTAACCGTTTCAACGGATTCCTCTCACGGAAATCCGAAGATGTTTCGACTGTCTTGGGCTTCCAAGCGAGGAAACCGTTGAAACGGTTCGGGGAATCCGCCCAGTCGAGGGCCACCTCACTGAAGTGAGGTGTTAATGAGACGGGCGCTCGTCAAGCAATGGGGAGCGAATGAGGCAAGAGTGTGACCTCCCAGCTAGTCCGAGTTTCAATTGCACCTTCCCCCCGTTCCTGAGGTTTTGGGCATGAGGTAGACGCGCCATCGGGTGGTATACTGAGTCGCGCCGGCGTCGGGGACTGGCGACTTCGGCAGCGGAAGGTTCAACGTATGCAACCTGCTTCACCGAGCGAAGTGACCCGCCTCTTAAGAGCCTGGAGTGATGGCAACGAGGCGGCGCTCGACCAGCTGATCCCCATCATTTATGACGAGCTGCGATCGCTGGCCGCTCGATATCTCAGGCGAGAGCGCAAGGACCATACTCTTCAGCCCACCGCTCTGGTCAATGAGGCCTATCTTCGCCTGATCGACCAGAGGCAAGTTCAGTGGCAGAATCGGGCACACTTCCTTGGCGTGGCCGCGCAAATGATGCGACGCATACTGGTGGATCACGCGAAGAGCCACAATCGTGTCAAACGCGGGGGTGGCGCGATAAGGGTATCGTTTGATGAGGCGCGATTCGTGAGCGAGGAGCGCGGCGATGACCTGGTGGCGCTCGACGAGGCAATGAGGGCACTCGCAGAATTCGATGAACGGAAGAGCCGGGGCGTAGAGTTGAGGTACTTCGGCGGGCTAAGCGTCGAGGAGACAGCCGAAGTCCTTCATGTCTCAACCATCACAGTTGAACGTGACTGGAGGATGGCCAAGGCCTGGCTCTACACACATATCCAGAGCGATGGCCAAGATGCATCCTGAGCGATGGCAGCGACTCGAGAGCCTGTTTCAAGAGGCTATCGAACGCAAGCCCGATGAACGCCGCGACTTCCTGTCCCAAGCGTGCGCAGGCGACCCCTCGCTGCGGGCGGAAATCGAGCAACTGATCGCCGGATACGAGAAGGCGGGAACCTTCATCGAAGGCTCGCCAGCCCTCACCGGAGCCACGCTGCTGG
The DNA here is from genome assembly GCA_041483295.1 of Blastocatellia bacterium. Classification (GTDB taxonomy): domain Bacteria; phylum Acidobacteriota; class Blastocatellia; order UBA7656; family UBA7656; genus DASYSA01. The sequence continues at coordinate 1,137 of JBGPFL010000544.1, forward strand.
TTCCTGAGCCTGAAGAGGAAGCGGTGGCGGGGCGTCGACTCGGCGCTTACGAATTGATTCGCGAGATCGGGCGCGGCGGCATGGGCGTTGTCTACCTGGCGGCCCGCGCGGATGAGGAGTTCCTCAAGCGGGTTGCCATCAAGCTCGTGCTGGCCGACTTCGACCACGAATCGATCAATCGCCGCTTCAGAAACGAGCGGCAGATTCTCGCAAGCCTCGATCATCCCAACATTGCCCGTTTGCTTGACGGAGGCACGACCGAGGGAGGCTCGCCCTTCTTCGTCATGGAGTACATTGAGGGCCAGCCAATCAAGGACTACTGCGACTCGCAAAGGCTCTCGACCGTCGAGCGGCTAAAGCTCTTTCGCGCGGTGTGCTCGGCGGTCCACTACGCTCACCAGAATCTGATCGTCCACCGCGACATCAAACCCGGCAACATCCTGGTTACCGTTGACCGCACACCGAAGCTGCTGGACTTCGGCATTGCAAAGCTGATCTCGCCGGACGCGCAGCTCGGCGAGATCACAGAAGCCACTTCGCGAGTGATGACACCCGACTACGCAAGCCCGGAGCAGGCGCGAGGCGAGCACATCACAACCGCGAGCGATGTGTACTCACTCGGAGTGTTGCTATACGAGTTGCTCACCGGCCACCGGCCTTACCGAGTCACGAGCCGTTCGCCGCTGGAGATCATCCAGGCGATCTGCGAGCAGGAACCGGACAAGCCGAGCACAGCGATCGCTCGCACCCAGACCGCGCCCGGCGGGGAAGGTCAGACCACAATAACGCTGACGCCGGAGACAGTCAGCAGAGCGCGCAACTCCGAGCCCGGTAAACTGCGCCGCCAGCTCATGGGCGACCTGGACAATATCGTATTGAAGGCGATGAGGAAGGAGGCGCCGCGCCGCTACGCCTCGGTCGAGCAGCTTTCCGAAGACATCCGCCGTCACCTCGAAGGGCTCCCGGTCACCGCGCGCAAGGACACGCTCTCGTACCGCGCGGGAAAGTTCGTTCGCAGACACAAGGCAGCCGTCGCTGCAGCGATAGTCGTGTTCATAGCTCTGCTGGCCGCGACAGGGGTGACTCTCAGGCAGGCCCGCGTAGCGCTGGTTGAACGGGACAAAGCGGAGAGGCGCTTCAATCAGGTTCGCAAGCTGGCGAACGCCGTCATGTTCAAGTACCACGATGGGATTCAAGAGCTGCCCGGCTCGACGCCGGTGCGAGAAATGCTTGTAAAGGATGCGCTGGAATACCTCGACGGATTGGCGCAAGAGGCCACAGGTGACGCCTCGCTGCAACGAGAGCTCGCCACCGCCTACGAGAAGGTGGGCGATGTGCAGGGTGATCCCTACTCTGCGAGCCTCGGCGACACCACCGGCGCGTTGGCGAGTCACCGCAAGTCGCTCGCGATTCGTGAGGCGCTGCTGGCGGCAGACCCATCAAGCGCAGGGGTCCGGGGAGACCTGGCTTCAAGCTACCTGAAGCTAGGCGACATCCTGTGGCTTGGCGGCGATTGGAACAGTGCGTTGGACGTCTATCTGAAAGCCCGCGACATCAACGAAGCACTTGCCGCGGCCGATCCATCAAACAGCCGGCTGCGTTCCGATCTCGCACTCAACTACGTTACTGTTGGCGACACGCTGATTGAAACGGGCGATCTCCCCGGGGCCCTGGTTAACCAGCGCAAGGCGCTCGCGATTCGCGAAGAGCTGGCGGCATCTGCGTCCGAACTCAAGGCGAAGATCAACGTAGGCGTGAGTCACACGAAAGTCGCTGACACTCTGACCCGCATCGGCCAAAAGGAAGAGTGCTTGATGGAATACGAGAAGAGCGTGGGCACCTTCGAGGCCCTGCTTGCTGTTGATCCATCCAGCGTTCCGGTTCGCAGATATCTCGTTAATACTGCTCAAAGGCTCGGCGAGGCCTTGCTGAAGTATGGAGAAATGGACCGCGCGCTGGTGGTTCTTCGTAAGGGCGCCGCTATCGCCGAATCGCTCGCCGCCGCGGATCCAGCGGATGCCGTCGCTCGGCGGAATTTGAACGGAGCCTATTCGTCTCTTGCTCATGCATTGCTCAAGAAGCGTGACTATCCACAGTCACTCGCCATGTACCGCAAGACGCTGGAAATTGCGCTTGCCACCTCGGCTGCCGATCCGTCGAACGCCCAGGCGCGGCGAGACGTCATGGTTGCCTACAACCAGATCGGGAGCGTTCTCGACGAGAGCAACAACCTACCTGAAGCAGAGCAGAGTTACCGGAAGGCCCTTGCAATTGGCGAGGCTCTCTCGGCGGCCGACCACACCACCGCACAACCAAGGAACGATCTCGCCGACCTATACCAGGAGCTCGGCCGAATCAGTGCGAAGAGAGACGCGAGCGAAACGGCGCTCGAGCTGCATCGCAAAGCGCTTGCGCTTAGAGAGAGCCTTGCATCCGAATCGCCGGCGAATGCAGATTTCAGCGGAGCTCTGGCGGACTCCTGCCTTGATCTGGGAAAGATGCTTACGATGGCGGCGTCCTCGAACAGGAGCCCGCCAGGCGGTCAACTTAGACTGTGGACGGAGGCCCGCGCTCTCTTTCAGCGAAGTCAGGATATCTACTTGAAGCTGAAAGACAGCGGCGCTCTGACTAAAGACCAGGCGAGCAACCTCGGCGAGCTTGCGAATGAAGTCGCCCGTTGCGACGCAGCCATGTCGCGATTCAGGGCCAGGTGATCGCTCTGTCGAATGAACTCAGTTTCACTCGACCTTGAAGCAGGAGAGAGCGCGGGACGGTATATTCCGACCTGTTCGTGCAAGCGTCTGAGCGCGATTGAGGCCACCACGCGGCTGAAAGCCGACGATATCCTCAGTGACGCTGCCAGCCTTCTAACGCCTTCAAACCCGTTGCGCAGCTCACCTGCGCGGCACAGCCAGTATTGTTCTCCACTTTGATTTGCCGATCTCGTTTCCGCCGCCGTCCAACGCAATCACCCGCCACCTAAGATCTCCCGCTCCGCGCTTCTCTTCGAGCCACGAAGGCGCTTTGTAAGTCGTCACGCCAGGTGGCAATAACGCAGACAAGACCGTCTCCCGATCGTTCACCAGCTCCAGCATGTAGACGGCTGCGCTCGCGGTATCGCTCCAAAGGAAGTCAACCGGCTTGTCGAAGCTGAGCGGTTCGTTGTCCCCGGGAGCATTCAACGAAATAGTCGAACCGGTCGCCGCTGCCGCGCCGCTTCCGACAAAGTAGCGCAGAGGGGGAAGAGAAAAGCCGGCGACCGCTCCGCTATGCACCACTTCAGGGAGATTTCCTACGACAGTCAGG
>JBGPFL010000545.1:0-4418 GCA_041483295.1 Blastocatellia bacterium
AGCCTGGCAACCGCATCGATCAGCCGCTCGGCTACGTACATCTCGTTGAACAACGGCAACTGGACGGTTACCCGCGGCAGCTTGCCCTCCTCGAATTCTGAGGCCGGCTTTGGCCGGTGATGCCGATAGCGAAGGAACAGGTAGATCATCCTATAGCGGTAAACGCCGTACGCCGACAACAGGCCGAGGATTCCGAAATAGATAACCATGAAATAGATGTCGACCCGGTCGTTGACGTTCAGGTAGCTGATGTTGCCGGCCGGATAACGCCCGCCGTGGATCTCAGATGAGGCAAGCAACTTATCGATGGCGACGTTGCCGGTGGGGAGGAGCTCGGTTGCGAGCAGGTCGACTTGCGCGGTCTTGCCCGGCTCAACCGTGGCCACCTGGATCATGCGCTCGAGGCCGGAAAAGTCACAGGTGACAACGTAGCTGCCTGGCTCTATGTCTTCGAGGACGAACGCCCCGGTTTGGTCCGAATAGACCTGATATTCGCGCCCGGTGGCGTGGTTGCTGACCTTAACTGTCAATCCGGCCAGGATGTAGCCGCGCGGGTCAGTGATGCTGCCGCTAATAGATGGGCCGTCGAGGTTCTTGCCGAATGCCGGCAGAATTAGAGGTGTCAAAAAAAGAGCCGCGACTGCAGCTGCCGAGGCAAGGATCTTCTTCATATGTCGTGCCACCTGAGAACCGCGACCTCGGGAACCAAGCGGAGAGTATATGTAGGCTAGCCACCGAATTCAAGGTGAAGATGGTTGGTGGGTGCGGCTCGCGTCCACTGGAATCCGGACCCTGCGAAGCCTCGCTTCACCGCAGAGGCTCAAAGAACGCAGAGTGGGCGCAGAGATCTGATTCGGGAACTCTGCGCCCCTTGGTGTCCTTAACCAGACTTAAAGCCTAACAAACGGTGCCTGCAGTGAAATACCTTCGCAACAAGCTCCGCGACGGGCCGTGCGTGGAAAGTGCACGAACTTGACGCGCACGGACGGTTGGTTACTGGCTCCCATGTCCCCGAAAACGGAGGCCGAAAGCCAGTAACCGGATCTGTTCTTTTAGTAGGTCGGAGGTTGCCCTCCAGGTGGCGGGGCGTAACCCGTGTAGCCCCCCGGGGGTCCCGGCGGTGGCGGCATCGGCGGCAACGGCTGCCCCTTGCGCTTCTCGAACATCGCCACTCCGATGACGCCGCCGAGAGCGCCAAATCCGATTGCCAGTACTGAACATATCAGCCAAAAAATCAGCCCTCCGGCAAGCTGCTCGGCTGCAGACTGGCTCTCGTTTTGTCTGATCATTTGCTCCATTTGTGAGCGAAAGTTCGGGTCGTTCACCAATTCAGCCAGCTTCTGCGTCAACGCTACATTACTCCCCTTAAGCAACAGGCTGAGCGGTATCCCTACAACCAGGTACACCAGCGAACTGATGACACCTGATAAAAGGCCTACCAAGGCTCCTTCCCCGCTGGTCACCGGGAATACAGGAGATCGATTTATCAGCGTGCGCGCTGCAACCGCTCCTCCAGCGACTATCCAGAGACAGCAGCAGAGATTCACAAAGTTCACGAAGGGAATCGACGACAGCACTCCGAAAATGATGCCGGCCAGAAGGGCCGCCTGGAATTTGTTAGGCTTTTCAACCACAGTCTTCCTCCTTGCCGCGGAAGTGGAAGGGTGTCGGAGCGCTCAGGCTCGCACCGCATCGCCCTGAGTCACGTTGTCGCCTTCGTCACCCGGCGCGGCAGTCGTTTGGGCCTTGAACAGTGAGGCAGCCAGGGAAACAAGACCCGGCAGCGTGTAGAATGCGCCCGCTGCGCCCGCGATCAATCCGGTTAGCGCGCGCGACGCCAGCGTGTTCTCGAAAATACCCAGGTAGCCACCCGCAACGTCGACTGCAACCGGCACCAGGGCGGCAATCAGCCACGACCGGGGTGGAAGTTCGGTTTGAGTGAGAGATCTTGCGAAGGGATACACAATCAACCCGGCCAGGTATCCGACGTAAATCCCGAAGCACCGAGCACAGACGGCTAAGGGATGTCCCGCTATGTGGAACGAGCGGTCGGCAATCTGGTGGCACACGCGGCCATAGGCGTGAGCGAGAAGCGATAAGAGAGTCGAATCGTCGCCGCCTGCAGCCCTAATCAGCGGGTCCGACACGATACCGGCGATCCAAACCAAAACCAGGATCAGCACACCCGCATAGGTCGAGGCCGCAAGTTTTCTGCTGCTCATGAGCATTTTGAAGCGATGAGACGATGGAGTGAACGTGAACGCCACCGTAGATAGTGCCGCTAGAACCTTACAACCGTGTCGGGTCCCCCTTCAATATGAACGGTGTCGACGAAGCGCACGCACTTGGTGCGCTCGGTTGCCATGATGATGGAAGATGTGCGCGTGCCGGTGCCGAAGAACCGAACCCCATCCAATATCGTTCCGTCGGTCACCCCGGTCGCTGCAAAAATGATCTTCTTGCCTGGCGCCAGATCGTCGGTGTCGTAGATTCGGGCTGGGTCCTTGATTCCCATTTCCCTCATTCGGTCGAGCATCCCATCGGCAATGCGGCTGCGGTCTTCCAGGTCCACCAACTGTTCCTTCAGCACGAAACGCGCGAGTATCTGGCCGTTGAGACACTTCATAGCGGCTGCGGTGAGTACTCCCTCGGGCGCCCCGCCCGTGCCCATCACGGCATGTACGCCTGAACCGGCGACGGCTGCGGAGATGCCGGCCGACAGATCCCCATCTGAAATGAGCCTGATGCGGGCGCCGGCCTCGCGTATCTCGGAGATGAGCTTCTGGTGGCGAGGGCGTTCGAGCACAATCACGACCAGATCATCTATGTCGCGATTGAGCCGGCGGGCAATGGCTTTGAGGTTGTCTTTGACCGGGGCATCCAGGTCGACCGCGCCTTTGGAAGAGGGACCTACGATGAGCTTCTGCATGTATATGTCGGGAGCGCGGAGCAGGCCGCCTTTTTCGGCGCAGGCCATAACCGCGATGGCGTTGCCCGACCCGGTAGCACAGAGGTTGGTGCCTTCGAGGGGATCGACTGCGATATCGACTTCAGGGTACTTGTCGCCATCTTCGATTCCCGGCTTGTAGCCCATCCCGAGCTTCTCACCGATGTAGAGCATGGGCGCTTCGTCGCGTTCGCCCTCGCCGATGACTATCTCGCCACGCATGGGGAGTGTATCCATGACTTCGCGCATAGCCTCAACGGCGACGTGGTCGGAGTACTTGCGGTCTCCCGTTCCCATAGTGTGCGCGGCGGCGATGCCTGCGGCTTCGACGACCCGTAAGAAGTCGAGTCCCAACTCGTGCTCCATTTTGCGTTCCTTCATCGTCGGCCTCCCGCTCCGTCTGTCTCGCGAAACTGGCTGGCGTCTAAGCGCTTCAGTTGCTTGGAGGGACTCTGATAATGATTCAAGCAATGCTTTTTTTCAAGTGCTTGGTAACGAGTGGTTTGGCGGCAAACCCGCTCTCTGAACCGGGTCAACTCTGAAATCAGAATCGCAAAATCGAGGGCCTGACCCGGTCGTGCTGATTACTCTGCGCCGCTGCATAGCGAGAGTGAGACCACTCGCCCATGAAAAAAATTTGCATCCGGTGAGCGCTGCTTCGCGTCATGTTATGCGTGCAGCAACCAGCCGAGCAATCGCCCCGCTCGCAAACGAGAAAGCATTAGGATTCCACCCGAGCAATCGCCCGGCTCGTAAACAAGAGAGCATCAGGATTCAGCCGAGCAATCGCCCGCTCGCAGCTAAAACATTCACGCGTAGTGAATCACAAGCGAAGGATCGCTTGAGGAGCAGGGTGATGATAGATAGAAGATTCTCAAGGCTGACATGTCTTTGCCTGGTGGTCGCAGCGTTACTGACGCCAGGTAGTCGAGTTTGCCGCACTGCAGTTACGGCGGGCGTCAGGGTGCAGGCTGCGACTCTGATCATAAATGAGTATCTGGCCGACCCACCGGACGGCCCGTCCGGGGATGCGAACGGGGATGGGACGCGCGACTCGTCGCAAGATGAGTTTGTCGAAGTGATCAATGTCGGAGTTTTTCCTCTTGATATCAGCGGCTTCACCATCAGCGACGCCACTTCGGTCCGTTTCACATTCCCCACAAGCAGGATACCCCCCGGCGACGCGGCGGTCGTGTTTGGGGGCGGGCGGCCGAGGGGAGCGTTCGGCAATGCCACCGCCAACGGGCTCGTGTTCGTTGCAGGCGGATCGGGGCTCTCGCTCAATAACTCGGGGGACTCGATCATCATCAGGGACGGTCTCGGAATCCAAGTCGCGGCACTCAGCTTTGGAGCGGCCGAGGGGAATGCAAGCCAGTCCATAACGCGAAGCCCCGATATCACCGGGGGATTCGTACACCACTCGATGGCCAGCGGAAGTGGAGGGAGCCCCTTTTCACCCGGAACTCGGGTG
>JBGPFL010000546.1:0-4415 GCA_041483295.1 Blastocatellia bacterium
CGAATGCATGGAGTACCTATACACCCGTGGGCTGTTCGCGTCGCGGGAAGAAGGGGAACTCCGGGGTGACTCTTTTGGACCGCATCATGCCCCAGCTGGAAGGCTTCGGAGTGCTCAAACACGTAAAGGCGACCCAGGACTGAGAAGCATTCCGGTCCTGGTCCTCGCTTCGTCGTCTCAGGAGCGCGGCATTGTTGAGAGATACAGCATTAATGCGAACGGCTTCGTGGTGGTGGCGGGCGATTTCCAGGAGTTCGTCGGCGCAGTGAAAGACCTAAGGTCTGTTCTGAGGGTTGTTTAACGTGGCCTCTATGAGTACCCGAAAACGCGAAGGCGAGCAGGTGAGCCAGGATTCGCCTGCCAGAATCTCGATGAGTACAGCCTCGACGATACCACTAAGGATTCTTCACGTGGAAGACGCGGCGCTCGACGCTGAATTGATTGAGGCGACGCTGGCGGCTGAGGGCTTTGTGTGTGACGCGACTCGCGTTGAAACTCGCGCCGCATTCGTCGAGGCGATCGAGGGGGGCCGATTCGACATAATACTTTCGGACTTCCGCCTTCCCTCGTTCGCCGGATTGTGCGCGCTCGAGCTCGCACTGGAGCGATGTCCCGATACCCCGTTCATCTTTGTGTCGGGCTTGCTGGGGGAAGAGTTCGCCATCGAAACGCTCAAGAAGGGCGCGACCGACTATGTCTTGAAAGACCGGTTGAGCAGGCTGGTTCCTTCGGTCAACCGGGCCCTAGGGGAAGTTGAGCAACGGGACAAGCGGAAGTCGCTCGAGGACCAGCTTCGGCAGGCGCACAGGATGGAGTCGATTGGTACACTGGCCGGCGGCGTGGCACACGACTTCAACAACCTGTTGACCGTGATCATCGGCAACGCCCAACTGGCGCTCGCCAAGATCGATGCGGGAGACCCGACTTACGAGAGCCTGGTTGAGATCGAAAAGGTCGGGAAGCGGGCCGCCGACCTCACCGGCCAGTTGCTGGTCTTCAGTCGCCGCCAGAAACTTGCCCCCCGGATTGTCGATCTCAACGATTCGCTCCCCGACTTCATGAAGATGCTGGAGCGAATCATCGGAGCGAACATCGAAGTGCTGTTCGAGACCGCGTGTAACTTGCCTCTATTGACCGCCGACCCCGCTCAGATCGAGCAAGCCGTGATGAACCTGGCCGTGAACGCGCGTGACGCGATGCCGAGCGGCGGACGCATAACGATCAAGGCAAGAGAGGTCGCGCTGGATAAGGCCTATTGTGAGCAGCATCCCCTGGCGAAACCTGGCCGTTACGTTCGGATCGAAGTCTCGGACAACGGAACCGGTATCGATGCCGCGACGAAGAAGCGCATCTTCGAGCCCTTCTTCACGACTAAAGAACCGGGCAAGGGAACGGGGCTCGGACTGTCGGTCGTGTACGGGGTTATCAAGCAACACGACGGCTTCATCGAGGTCGACAGCGTCCTGGGGCGCGGAACTACCTTCGCGCTCTGTGTGCCGGTGGGCGTGCCCAGGGACGCCGAGCAGGTTCGCGAAGTCCTCGATCCGGAGCTGCGGGGAGGGGCCGAGACCATCCTGGTGGCCGAAGACGAAGAGTCGCTTCGGACGCTCGTGCAGCAAGTGCTCGGAGGTTTGGGCTATCGCGTGATGTTGGCGCGAGACGGGCTCGAGGCGGTCGAGATCTTCGCGCAACACCGCGATCAGATCGATCTCGTAACCCTGGACATGGTCATGCCCCGGTTGAGTGGCCGCGATGCTTACGAGCGGATCCGCCAGTTCAAACGAAACGTGCCGGTGATATTTGTCACGGGTTACGCCGGCGAAACGGCGGGGCCGCCGTATCTGGAGGAGACAGGCGCGGAGTTGCTGCACAAGCCTTATAGCGTTGATATGCTCGGGCGAAAGATTCGACAGGTGTTGGACCAGGGACGCCGCAGCTCGCCAGCCACAGGCAGATAGTTTTCCGCGGGCCACGAAAGCGCGCTCGGAGGGCCGGCTTACCTGGCTCGCCACCCATGCTCCGGATACGCAGTCAATGCCATGCGGACGCTCGGGATTCTACGCGTAGCCACGCAGTGGCTCTTAGGTGAAGCAAGATTGTCCGCCGCGAAAGAGAAGAGGAGAGCGATGAATGAATCGCAAGCTTCGAGGCCCGCCAATAGGCCTGGTCCTTTTGGCTCGTGCGGATTGGGAACGGAGGGCCTGTACACAAAACGTTGTGCTGGATCATTCAAACGCGGAGCCTGACGTAAACGATCTCATCGGTTGCCAGTTTTTCTCCCATCACCTCGGCAACCAGGGAGAGAGGAAGACAGCATGAACAATGGTGCGAAGCGGATCTTGCTGGCTGACGACAACGCCCACGACCTCGAACTAACGCTGACCGCGCTGGCCGAGCACAATTTGGCCAACTCGGTAGTCGTGGCGCGCGATGGGGCTGAAGTGCTTGATTATCTCTATCGCGACGGCGGCTTCGAGTCACGAGAAGAGGGGAACCCGGCCGTTGTGCTCCTGGACCTGAAGATGCCGAAGGTAGACGGACTCGAGGTGCTTAAGCGGATCAAGTCCGACCCGAAGCTCAAGACGATTCCGATTGTGGTGCTTACGTCGTCGCCCGAGGAGCGCGACATTGTCGAGAGCTACAGCCTCGGAGTCAACGCTTATGTAGTGAAGCCGGTGGACTACAGTGAATTCGTTCGAGCCGTGAAAGAGGTCGGTCTCTTCTGGGGCGTCATCAACGCCGCGCCATCCGATGGCTCCTGCTGAACAATACGGGCCGGGTTACAGAGTGACATCGGCCGGGCCGGGGTGAGGCGGAGCGCAAGAAGACTCCAGCCGCCACGTCGATCGGAGTGAGAGGAATCGAGGCCCGCCAGGTGGGCTCTTCTGTCCTGTGAAGTCTGAGTGGGAGGTGCTGATGAAGGTCCTGGTTGTAGACGACGACGAAAACGTCCGCAAAGTGGTCTCCGCTGCGATGGAGATGCAAGGTTATCAAGTCTGGACCGCGCCGAGCGGCGAGGATGCGCTGGCGCTGGCGGCCGAGCGCGAGTTCGATCTCGTCTTTTGCGACGTTATGATGCCCCCGGGGATCACTGGCTTCGAGGTGATGAAGCGTCTTCGTGAGGAACTTCAGTCGCAGGCAGAGGTTGTGCTGATGACAGGTTTGGCGTCGGTCGAGGCCGCCATAGACGCGGTACATCGCGGAGCGAACGACTATGTGTGCAAACCCTTCTCCGTTTCTCAGCTTCAGACCATTGCCTCGGCAGCCAAGGAACGCCGACATCCCCATGACCTGGTCGAAACCGAAGCGCCAGCCGCGCCGGCCGACGCCATACTCGGCAACAGTCGCATTATGATCGAGGTGGTCAAGACCGCTACTCGAGTTGCCGCGACCGAGCTGCCGGTTTTGATCTGCGGGGAATCGGGTACGGGCAAGGAACTAATTGCCCGGCTCATTCATCGCAGCAGCGCACGCGCCTCCGGCCCGTTCGTGCCGGTCAACTGCGGTGCGATGCCCGATACGCTGTTGGAGTCCGAGCTATTCGGGCACACCCGCGGCGCCTTCACCGGCGCGGATGCAGCTCGGCGAGGATTGTTCGAAGAGGCGAATGGCGGCACACTCCTGCTGGATGAAGTGACAGAGACTACGCCGGCCTTTCAGGTAAAACTCCTGCGCACGCTTCAGGAAGGTGAGCTTCGGTCGCTGGGATCGAACGTGAGACGAAGAGTTGACGTGCGGGTCGTATCGGCGACCAATCGACAGCCCCAGGCGTTGATCGAGGCTGGACTATTTCGAGAGGACCTGCTGTACCGTTTGCAGGGCGTCACCATCACCGTCCCTCCGCTCCGGGAGCGCCGCGAAGACATCCCGACAATGGCCCTGTCCCTGCTCTCCAGCTATAGCGTGAATGGGCGCAACCTTTCGATCACCAAGAGCGCTATGACTGCCCTGGAGCACTACGATTGGCCCGGCAATGTGCGCGAACTGAAACACTTGATGCAGCGGCTGGCAGCGCTCAGCGTCGGTGTCATCAGCGTCGAGGACCTTCCCAGCGAGCTGTTGTGCGAGCCGTCCGTCGCGTCGGTGATGGATCACTGTCTTCCCGAAGGCGAGCTGCCTACGATGGCCCAACTGGAAGCTGCCTATGTCCTCCACGTTCTGAGCGCAGTCAAGGGCAACAAGTCCAAGGCCGCCCACGTCCTGGCCGTCGATCGCAAAACGCTCTACCGGATGATTGACAAAGCGGTGTCGACGAGGAAGCCTGGATCGTCCGGAGACCAGCCCGTCCGTCGGACAGTGAACTGAGAGTGGGAGAATGGGAGAGTGGGAGAGTGGGAGAGTGGAGGAAGCCATTTCTCCCGCTCTCCCATTCTCCCGCTCTCCCATTCTCCCATTCTCCTGCTCTCCCACTCTCC
>JBGPFL010000547.1:0-4405 GCA_041483295.1 Blastocatellia bacterium
GCTATTCCAGCAGTCGATTCGCGAAGGTAAGCACTGGCGCACATGGCCGGACGCCGAATCGTCGACATGGTGAAGGAAGATTTGAAGATGTCGAGTATCCTTACTCGCGAGGCCTTCGAGAACGCGGTTCGAGTGGTCGGCGCAATCGGCGGATCGACCAATGCCGTAGTTCACCTGCTGGCCCTCGCAGGACGTATTGGAGTCAACTTCGAGTTGGAAGACTGGGACCGGCTGGGCCGCGACGTGCCCTGTCTCCTCAACTTGATGCCGTCCGGCAAGTATCTGATGGAAGACTTCTACTATGCGGGCGGACTCCCGGCAGTCATTCGAGAGCTTGGCGACCTGATACATCGCGACGCGTTGACGGTCAACGGTAAGACGATCGGCGAGAACGTCGCCGAGGCGCCTTGCTACAATCGCGACGTAATCATGACCCTGAAGGAGCCTTTCAAATCTACAGGCGGGCTTGTGGTGCTGCGAGGGAACCTCTGCCCTGACGGCGCGATCATAAAACCCTCCGCGGCTTCCCCGGAGTTAATGAAGCATCGAGGACGCGCGGTTGTGTTTGAGGATATCGAAGACTTCCATGCGCGAATCGACGATGAGGCGCTCGACGTGGATGAGCGCTGCGTGATGGTGCTGAAGAACTGCGGCCCGCGCGGATATCCGGGGATGCCCGAGGTTGGCAACATGCCTCTGCCGCCAAAGGTATTGAAGAAGGGCATCACCGATATGGTCCGGATCTCGGATGCGCGAATGAGTGGCACAGCGTACGGTACGGCGGTGCTGCACGTTGCGCCCGAGTCGGCGGCCGGCGGGACACTTGCACTGGTGCAGAATGGCGACTTCATCGAGTTGGATGTGGCTGCTCGAAGGCTGCATCTGGACGTGTCCGATGACGAGCTCGCGCGCCGGCGGTCCGAGTGGAAAGCACCGGAGGCTATATCGAACAGGGGTTACTGTAAGCTCTATGTCGAGCATGTGATGCAGGCGAATCACGGAGTGGACTTCGACTTTCTGGTTGGCAGCAGCGGGGCGACAGTGGCGCGGGACTCACACTGAGGGGCAGTGCTGAGTAGTGAGAGCTCCACGCTCAGGACTCAGCACTCCGCACTTTGATTTGATTCCACGCGGGCGGGCGAAATCGGACTGGAGGTTAGAAAGAAGATGAAAGTCACACGAACGTTGGCAGCCGCGATCGTTCTACTCACGGCCGCGATGAGTTTCTACGCGGGACGCCAATCAGCTCCTACCCTGAGCGTGAAACTGGACAACGCCAGGGTAGCGATCACTGAATCGCTAACCCCGGCAGGCGGACGCCGCGAGGCCTACACGCGACCCACCGATCAGATAGTCGTCTTCGTGGACGAAGCCAACTATGAGTCAGTGGAGCCTTCGGGTCAGGCGACGTTGCGTCACCGCATGCCGGGTGAGATTGTGTGGCACTCCAAAGGTGAAGAGGCGCCGGTGCTGGTGAACAAGGGCAAGGCATATCGCAATCTGGTCATCGCTCTGAAATGACTCGGGCACCCGCCTCGATCCCCCTCGGGGCCGTGCGAACCGTCTAGCATGGGTCAATCGAGACCTTCTTGGGGTTGGTCGGTTGTTCCACATTGACCCTCAGGCAGAATGTGCGAGCTCGAGTCAACCACTCCTTCGGGGTACCCACCACTCATTAATCGGATTCTCCCGGTTGACTACTAAGAGTCGTTATATAAGAATCGCCCCGTCAGTTCCCGATTCCAACGTCTTGAAAGAAGGGGGAGGGCCGAGAGATGAGGTCTCAGAGTTGGTTCATTCTGATTGCGTTCTTGTTGCTTAGTGCTGTTCCTGATATCGCTAAAGGGCAGACCGCATCAGTGCCCCGGCCCGAGCATCCCCGCCCCGACTTCGTTCGCAGCGACTGGCAATCGCTCAACGGCCGCTGGGAGTTCGAGTTCGACGACGACGATCGTGGATTTGCTGAACGATGGTTCTCGGGCTCCAGGCGCTTTACCAGAACGATTGAAGCCCCTTACTGCTTCCAGAGCAAAATGAGCGGCATCGCGGATACCTCTTTTCACGACGTGGCCTGGTATCGCAGGAGTGTTCAGATCCCGCAAGCATGGCGCGCTCGACGGGTGATCCTGAACTTCGGCGCAGTCGATTACGAGGCTACGGTGTGGGTCAATGGAATCCACGCCGGCTTTCATCGTGGCGGTCACGTGGGCTTCTCAGTTGACATAACCGATCAACTGAACAACGGGGACAATGTGATCGTGGTGCGCGCGTGGGATCCTTCGACTGATCTGACGATTCCGCGTGGCAAGCAGTACTGGCAGCCTCGCTCGCAGTCAATCTGGTACACGCGAACTTCGGGCATCTGGCAGCCGGTATGGATCGAAGCTGTCGATGCGACTCGGGTGACGCGGTTGCGAATAACGCCGGACGTCGACCGCTCTGAGATCGCCATCGAGGCAATCTTGAGCCGCTACGTTCCCGATTTGAAGCTGCGCGTTACGGCCAGGCTGGGCGATGCGATGCAGGCTCAAGCGGAGATCGCGTGCAGGCACGCGCGCCCGGTTGCCGTGTTGCGCCTCGATCGCCAGCGCCTCTGGAGCCCGGAGCATCCCACACTCTATGACCTGACCGTTGAACTGGTTGTCGCGGGCAAGGTGGTCGATACGGTCCAGAGTTACTTCGGACAACGCAAGGTCAGCACCCATGAAGGCCGGGTCTACCTCAACAACGCACCGTACTACTTGAAGCTTGTGCTCGACCAGGGTTACTGGCCCGACAGCACTCTTACGCCGCCAAGCGACGAGGCAATCCAGCAAGACATAAAGATGATCAAGGCGTTCGGTTTCAACGGGGCTCGCAAGCATCAGAAAGTTGAAGATCCGCGATGGCTCTACTGGTGCGACCGGCTTGGATTGCTGGTGTGGGGCGAGATGGCCAACGCGCAGGCTTACAACGACGAGTACGTTGCGCGCTTTGTCGACGAGTGGCAGCAGATCATAGCTCGCGACTACAACCACCCGAGTATCATCACCTGGGTCCCGATCAACGAGAGCTGGGGCGTCGGAGACATTCTCACCAACGCCGCTCAGCAGGAGCACGCTCGGACGATGTACCACCTGATTCGCTCGCTCGATCAGACCAGGCTGGTTATCGACAACGACGGCTGGGAACACACCGACACGACTGATCTGTTCACGCTTCACGACTACGCCAGAACGGGTGAAGAGCTGGCGGCAAAGTATAAGGCCCTCGAAACGGATCGGACTCACATTCCGCGCAACGGCAGAGAGGCGCTCGCATTTGGCTACAGGTACAATGGCACGCCGCTGCTGATGACCGAGTTCGGCGGAATCGCTTATCGCGTTGGGGGCGAGAAGGCCACGAACGAGTGGGGCTATTCAGGGATCGAGCCGACGAAAGAGGCGATGCTTGAAAGGCTGGCTGGATTGGTCAAAGCGCTGAGGAGTAATTCCGCGATTGCCGGATACTGCTATACTCAACTCACCGACGTCGAGCAGGAGATCAACGGGCTGATGACCTACGACCGCAAGCCCAAGGCGGCGCCTGAGGAGTTCGCGAAGATATTTGGCCAGTAATGACTCTTGGATTCGCACTGGCGAGGGCTATGTTTGCTGCCGCACTGCAATGAGCCCGAGTAACGCAAGGAAGGTGACTGATGAAACTTTGGATGAAGAGGGGTTCGCTGGCAGTAGTCTTTTGTATCTCGCTTGTTGGTTGCCGCGATCAGAAGCGGGAGGAGCCTAAGATGTCGACTGAATCGCCGTTGGCCGCCAAGATTCGCCGGTTCGCTCCCACTGACATAACAGCCGACCCGTCGCATCTGTCGGAGGGAGACCGCAAGGCGCTCGACAAGATCATCGAAGCGGCGAAGCTTCTCGACCCGCTCTATCTTCGCCAGGTCTGGAGCGGCAACGAAGAGCTGAAGAAGAAGCTCGAGGCCGACACGAGCGCCGAAGGCAAGTTGCGGCTGCATTACTTCATGATCAACAAAGGGCCGTGGTCGCGCCTTGATAAAGACGAACCGTTCATCGAGGGCGTGCCGCACGAGAAGCCGCCTCAAGCAGGCTTCTATCCGGATGATATGACAAAAGAGGAGTTCAACTCGTGGGTCGCAGGCTTGACTGAGGATGAACGCCAGCGGGCAACCGGCTTCTTCTTCACGGTTCGTCGCGGCCCGGACGGAAAGCTGAAATCGGTACCCTATAGCGAAGAATATGGCGAGTTCCTCGGTCCCGCGGCAACCTTTCTCAATCAGGCAGCGGAGCTGACGACGAACCAAACCCTGAAGGACTTCCTGAGCAAACGGGCCGAAGCATTCCAGCCTCTCTACTACGCTGACCTTGGGCGACGGTCGATAGACGTCATCAATCCCTACTACGCCAGC
>JBGPFL010000548.1:0-4396 GCA_041483295.1 Blastocatellia bacterium
CACTGTTCTGCACTTGCGAGCGCACAAAGGCGGATCTGGTGGTAGAGGCGCCGTACGCGATGGCGGTACTGAACGGGAAGAACATCACTCACGATCCGCCGCGTACGGAGCTTTGGGCGCTGCTGTACGCGCAGGTCCGGCAGGCCGATGGAAAGGATTATCGAAACATCCTGCTCGACGACCGTAAGCTGACGTTGAAACGGCGCCTTCGGGGGCGATTCGAAACTGCGGAGGGGTTGAGCCTGTTCGGGTTCGAGAATGACGATTCGCCGGCGCGCGCCGAGATGCAGTGGACGCAGGACGAGATTCTGGCGGCGTTGAGGAATCTGGGGCTGCCGGCGGACTCGCCGCTGAGCGTGCTCTGCGTGGAGATGATGCCGACATTGAAAGCTCTGCGTGTGGCGCAAGCGGCCGGGCGCGCGAGCTTCAACAATCTTGCGGGGAGCATGGTGGCAGATCGATCAGGGTTCGGCGACGCAGTTGGGGCAGCTGTCCAGGACTACGATTTCCGCCCGCTGTCCGACGCTTTAGGTCATTATCGAATTCTGCGTAGTTCGCCGCTAACGCCCGTTCCGGAGGTGTGCTGAAGAAGGCTGTGGCTATTTCGAAGATGTGCCCCGCACAATGCCTGCCGAGAGGCCGGACGGCTTGAAGTAGAAAGCAGCCACCCGTTTGATGTCATCCACTGTCACTTTCGAATAGCGGTCAGCAAACGAGTCCACTTCCGATGGCTGCCGCTGGCGGACGAAAGCTGATGCGTATTTCATAGCGCGGGCCATAGGCGATTGCAGCTCTATGAGTCGCGCCGCGGATGAAGCGGCAATCGCCGCTGACAACTGCTCCGGGCTAACGCCCCCGCGAGCGAAACGGTCCATCTCTCCCGTCAACAACGTCCTTGCCGCCGCCTCATTCTCAGGGGATGTCAGCAGCTCAAAATGGATGACTCCGGCTGTCAGAAACGCCTCGTGCCCAAGCATCGCACCGAAGCTGAAAGCGGGCCTCTCTTTTAGCTGTAAGAGTATCTGTCCGCCAGGCCTGTTGAGAGCCGACTCAATCACGTCCAGCACCGCCAACTCAGGGCTGTCCCCTTTAGGTCCCGAAACACCAATCATGGCGAAAGAAGACTGGGCGAAGGAAGACTGGCCGCTTCGTTGCTCGACTCTATCGGCCGCTTTAGCAGCTTGAGGCACTCTGAGTTGAAGCGTACGGTCAAGCTCGCGACGCCTGAAGCCCTCGGCCAACCGGCCGGAGACCAGGGCAGACCCGTCGGTATCGCCCACGATGATCGCAATCGGCACCTGGCGCTTGATCGTGCGCTCGTACCAGCCGCGTATCTGATCGCCGCCCGTCTTGGACAGCGCCTCCTCACGGCCATGAGGGGGAAGCGCACAGGGATTGCCGGGGTATAAAGCTTGAAGCAGCAGTTCGAAAGCACGTTCCCGGCCTGAGTCCCGCGCTTCGCGGATCATCCCCGTCTGCACCTCGCGGGCGCGCGCGATGTCGGGATCTCTAAATGCGGGATCCTCGATTACATCGCGCAGAATACGAAGCGCGGAGTCGGCATTCCGCGAGAGTGCGCTGACAACGAGTCCGAAGAAATCCGGCTCGATGACTATGTCGACCTTCGCTCCCAGTTGTTCCAACTCATCGGCAACTCGAACCGGGTTTTGCCTCGCGGTTCCATAGAGCAGCGAGCGCAGCATCAGTTCGGTTATCCCGCTCGTTGCCTCGTCTTCGGCGACGCGGCCACCCTGAAAGAGAAGAGCTATCGTCACAAGGGGAAGGGAATGGTCCTCGCGCACAAAAGCGCGCGGGCCGTTCAGCGTCGAAAAGTCTCTCACGGGCAGCGGCTCCATCGATTCGTAGGTCGCGCGCTCGGCGGCCGTCCGTTCGCCACCCTGCGACGCCAGCGGCGTCTGAGATGCAGTATCGGCAGTACGAATACTATCGACCGGCTGAGAGAACGACGGCGCCCACGCAGCTACCGTGGCGGCGAAACGCACGGCGTCGAACGAGCGAGGCGCTGCTGACTGAGGCTCATACTCATGCAGGCACGCGGCAGATGTAGTCAGATACTTCGCTGCGACACGCTGGACATCTTCAGCACGAACCGGCCGAATTCTGGCGCGATAGTCGAGCGCCGCACGATACCCCTCCCCGCTCGCCTCCGCCTGCGCCAGCGCGCGGGCGCGGCCAGGATAAGTCGAAGTTCGATCGACGAAGCTCCTTTCGAGATACATTTTCGCGCGAGCCAGCTCCGATTCGCCGACCATCTCGCGCCGCAATCGATCCAGCTCCCTGAACAGCAGAGATTCGGCACTGTCGATTGCGTCGGGGTTCAGCCACATCTGTGCCGTCAGCACGGCCCCGCCCCTGAAAGGGAAGTAGTTTGAGTCTGCGCGATATAGGGTGGGCGACCCGTCCAGCAGGGGCCGATACAGCCGTGAGCCGCGCCCTTGTCCGATGATCGCGGACAGCACCTCCACGGCGGGCCATTCACTAGACTCACCACTCGGGGCGCGAAAGCCAAGGGTGACGATAGATTGAGTGAGGCTCCCGCGATCCGAGCCGTATCGAAGCCTGGGTTCTTCCGGCTTAGGAACTTCGGGTCCGGAGACCAGCGCCGGTGCACCCGCGGCGGTAGGCCTGCCCGGTCCTGGACTCCTGGAGTCCGGGGTTCGTGGTTTGGTGTCCGGCCGGATGCTCGGAGCTTGGGGTGTGCTGGTCGGTCTCACCGCGCCGAATTCGGCGTAGCGCTGCTGGACGTCGAGCAGAATGGCGAAGGTTGACACGTCCCCCGCAATGGCGATGACCAGATTTGCGGGGCGATAATGAGCGCGATAGAATTCCGCCAGTCGCTCACGAGTAATCGACCTCAGCGCGTCAGCGTTCACCCGTCTAATGCCCCCCGCCTCATTACCGCTTGAACTGATCTCCAGCAGTCGGGCCATGGAATAATCCGATGGCTCCTGGTAGCCCGGGAGCGTGTCCCCGGATTCGCACCCGGGGGGAAGGCCTCCGTTCCCCTTGTCCTCTTCGACGAGGTTAGCCGCTTCACGCTGGAGCTGATCTTGCGCAAACGCCGGCTCCTGAATCATCTCCGCCTGGAACGCCAGGAGTTCCTTTGTCTTCTCCGAGGGCGCGGCCGCATAGTAGCGAGTGGTATCGAAGCCCGCCTCAGCCCCGATCAGTCCGCCAAGTGAGCGAGGGTCTAATGCTGAAGGCGCTGGCGGCCGCTGGGCTGCGCTGCGAAGCATCACCCGCGCCAACAATCGGGATATCCCCGGGCCTTCCGCCGACTCGTCGCGATAGCCCACCTTGAAACAGGCTACAGCAGCCGTTATTGGGGCAGCGTGCTGTTCGCTTATGATGACGGTCATTCCATTGCGCAGAATGAAGCGAGAAGTGTTGCCGGCCTGCTCTTGCTTGACTACCTCCGCAGCCTCGGGAACTTTGATAGGTGCCGGCGTGGTTGAGGGGTCACGAGTAGGGACCCGCGGTCGCCCGCGCCCGCTTTGTGACCATCCGGAGACGGAGAGCAGACCTGTGATGAGCGAAATGAGTAAGAGGGCCAGGGAGGTAGATTTCAGATGCCGCACAAGCGTCGCTCCTTACATTGACCGCGCAGAAAAATCATAGAGGCGCGGTCTGTCCGGAGTCAACGCGACAAGAGGCGCGAGTGGTTCATCTCTCGCGGAGACTGATTCGTATCAACGAGGCGAGCACCAGCGACGACGACTGAAGTGCCGGTTCGCTTGCCTCCAGGATCAAAGCGATTTGCCGACTATCGCACTATCAACCCTCCATACGTAGTTGGTGACCAGGAGATTTATGGTTCGGCTGTAAGACACCTGAACTTTCACGGTCCCCTCGCGACCAATTAGTGTAAGGCTGTCTGCTGGCAGGTCATTCTTGAGTCGTATCTTCTCCAACTCCAATTTTATTTTTTCCTCAGTAAAGTTGCGGACGTAAGATATACGAGCTATCTCGTCGACATCAAAGAGGACCGCGCGCTGTTCGACATAGACGGGCACGATCTTGATGACGAGGACGATAGTTGCTACCAGTAGAAGAAGTATCAGAATCGCTTTTATAGAGACCGCGCCTCGCTCAGCCGCGCGGGGCTCTGTGACTGCCGCTTCTATCATGCTTTCTCTCCAGAATGCGTGCCGGCATTCGCCGCCGAGCAGCGCGCTGCAATTGACCGTGATGTAGGGGCTTTAATTCCGAGACTACTATAACAGAGTATCTTTAAGCGCCGAGCGAATCAGACGAGGGGGCACATCCGACCTCACTACGACCCGGCCGATCTCAACGGGCAGCACAAAAGCCAGGAAACCGCCTTCGGCCTTCTTATCGTGCTGCATTGCTGAGATTATATCACCCAGCGCAAGAC
>JBGPFL010000549.1:0-4395 GCA_041483295.1 Blastocatellia bacterium
TGATGCGTGATCCGTGATGCGTGATCCGTGATGCGTGATCCGTGATGCGTGATCCGTGATGCGTGATCCGTGATGCGTGATCCGTGATGCGTGATCCGTGATGCGTGATCCTTAGGCTGCGGATAACAAATCACGAATCACGAATCACGCATCAACGAGCTAGGCTCTTACGAATACGATCGCGGTAGGCGTTTGCTTTGGCTAGAACCGCAGCTTCATTGATGGTTCGCACTATGCGGTTTCGCATCACCAGTTTCCCGTTGATCATCACGCTCTCAACATCGGACGCCTTTGTCGCGTAGACCAACTGCGAATAGACATTGTAAACCGGCGTCTGGTGAGGGCTGTTCATGCCAACGACAATCAGATCGGCTCGCTTGCCGGGCTCAAGGGACCCGATCTCCTTGTCCATGTGAATCGCACGAGCGCCTCCAATCGTGGCCATCCGAACGACCTCTCGCGCATTCAGCACAGTCGGGTCTTTTGCGATGAGCTTGTGCAGCTTTGCAGCCGTGTCCATCTCTTCCCAGAGATCCAGGTCGTTGTTGGACGCGGCGCCATCGGTGCCCAGCCCCACTGCCACGCCGGCGCTCAACAACCTGGGCACGGGCGCCACCCCGGCCACTACTTTCATGTTCGATTGAGGACAATGGGCGACGCCCACCGAGCGCTGGGCGAGCGTCTTGATGTCGTCCTCGGTCGGCCAGACCATGTGGGCGGCTATGACTCGCTCATCGAGGAGACCGATGCGATCGAGGTATGCGACGGAACTCGCTCCGTACTTCTCTTGAATGGTCTTAACTTCAGCCGCGTCTTCCGCAACGTGGATGACCAGGGGTACGCCTCGCCGGGAGGCCAAATCGTGCGTCTGCTTCAGGTGTTCAGTCGAAACCGTGTAGGGCGAATGAGGCGCTATGGCCGGAGTGATAAGCGGGTGGCCCTTCCATTTCGTTACGAACTTTTCAAAGTAGGCCACTCCCGCTTCCCAGGTCTTGTTGTCCGGCGCGGGAAAATCTATGAGCGTCTCGCCGAGCACGCCCCGCATGCCGGCGCGAGCGGTCTCTTCTGCGATAGCACTCTCGAAGTAGTACATATCCACGTACGTGGTTGTGCCGCCTCGAATCATTTCGAGACAACCCAATCGCGTGCCCCAGCGCACGAACTCCTCGTCAACATTCTTCGCTTCGGCGGGAAATATGTAGTTCTGGAGCCACTCCATCAGCACGAGGTCATCGGCGATACCGCGCAGCAGCACCATCGGAACGTGGGTATGAGTGTTGATGAGGCCCGGCATCACGACCTTGCCGCGGGCCTCGATCGTGGTCGCTGCGACGTAGTTGCGGAGAATCTCCGAAGCCGGGCCTACTGCGACTATCTGATCGCCCTTCACGGCAACCGCGCCATCTTCGATCAGCCGCGAAGATGCGTCCATCGTTACGATCGTTCCGCCTCGTATGACAACATCAACCCGGCTGGCTGCGCTCGCGCAAAAAGGTAACACCGTCGCGATGAGCGCCAGGATCAAAAGGAATATGATTACGGCTTTTCGCAAGTGCCCTCCCCTTCGCGCTTTTGAGTCTTTGTGAAAAGCATCAGTCTATATGGGAAATGCGAAATGGGAAATGCGAATGTGGCTCGAACCTACCATCCGCTAATCTCGCGAATAGCCGCGAATCAACAAGGCCGGACGAGTAACAACGGCTCCGAGGCCATTGTCGAGAGAGCTTCTCTTGGTACCCCTCTTGCAACCAAGGAGGAACTGCCTTAGCGAAGATTCGCGTTATTCGCGGATTACTGTGGTGGTGCAGTTTGACGCTGCCAAAATGCGGGTGCTAGTCTTTGCCTTGCGATAAGCGCGGGGCGATTCTCCAAGCGCCGCGCTTTTTGATTTAGATATGGCATTATTCTGGAAACGAAAAAAGCAGGACGAGTTCATCTCCCTTGGCCTCAATCGCGCGGCCACAGCCGAAGAGGAAGCGATCGCCGCCCGCCGTCACGAAGGCCCCGAGCCGGAACTGCTCGACAAGTTCAAAGAGGCGGTTGTCTCGATCCGACAGAATCTCTCCGATCGCTTGGACTCCATCATCGCCGGCAAACGAGAAATAGACGCCGACGTGCTCGACCGGTTAGAGGAAGTCCTCATCGGCGCGGACATCGGCGTTCAAACCTCGCTCGAGATAATCGAGAAGGCCCGGCAGCAGGTGCAACGCAAACAGCTAAACGACGTCGATGAGTTGAAGCGACTCATCAAGGCTGAGCTTCGACAGATACTCGACTCGGCCGAACGCAGCCGCATAAGCGGAACCGTCGCCTCCGAAACCGAGGTCCCGCTCGATATCAAGCCCTACATCGTGATGGTCGTAGGCGTGAACGGGGTCGGCAAAACGACCACTATCGGCAAACTCGCGCACCGCATCAAGAGCGAGGGGAACAATGTGATGGTATGCGCCGCCGATACATTTCGAGCAGCAGCTAACGATCAACTCGCCATCTGGGCCGAGCGCTCGGGCGTGCCGCTGATACAACAGAAGCCCGGAACCGACCCCTCGGCGGTGTTGTTCGATTCAATCAGCGCCTCGCGCGCACGCGATGTCGATGTGCTGATCGTCGACACGGCCGGCCGCCTTCATACCAAGGTGAACCTTATGCAGGAGCTCGAGAAGATGCGCCGAATCGCGGGCCGTGAAGTCCCCGGCGCGCCTCACGAAGTGCTCCTCGTGATCGACGCCGTGACCGGACAGAACGGTCTGGAACAGGCTCGGCAATTCACGCGAGCCGTTCCGGTGACCGGCCTCGTGTTGACCAAGCTGGATGGGACCGCGAAGGGCGGGATCGTCGTCGCCATAGCCAAGGAACTTGCGATTCCCATTCGCTACGTCGGCGTCGGAGAGCAGATGAACGATCTGGTTGAGTTCTCGCCTGAGGCTTACATCGAGGGGCTGTTCGCTTGAATGCTCTTCGCGCGGTTCGCTACTGTCATCCTCATCCCATACTTCGGCCGGAGAGTGATCAACGGTCTCATCTCCACTCGATGACCAACCTCTAATCGCATCTGCCATTTTTGCGCGATTGGGGCAAGCAACAGTACCCCTTCCATCCACGCGAACCCTTCGCCTATGCACACTCTGGGGCCGCCGCCGAACGGAAAGTAAGAGAATTTGGGCCGCAGATCTCGATTCTGGGGAGTCCAGCGCTCAGGGTCGAACTTCAAGGGATCAGGGTAGTATCGCGGGTTGTGATGCATGACCCAGGGACTCATCAGGACTATCGAACCGGCGGGCGCGATATACCCGCCGACCTCGTAGTCGCTCAACACCTGCCGCCCCATCGCCCACGCGGGTGGATACATTCTCATCGACTCGGCAAAGACCATCTCGGTGTACTGCAACCGCGCCACATCGTCAGCCGTCGGGAGTCTTCCTTCGAGCACTTCGTCGATCTCTCTATGGAGCTTTGCTTCGATCTCCGGGTTTTGCGAGAGCAGATACCAGGTCCAGGTCATCGCATTGGCCGTCGTTTCGTGGCCGGCCAGAAAGATCGTCATCGCCTCGTCGCGCAGTTGGAGATCGGTCATGCTCCCCCCATCGCCCTCTTCATCCTGCGCCAGCAACAGCATCGAGAGCAGGTCGCCTCGGTCAACTCCGGCGGCTCTATGCTCGCCGATTATTCGATACATCGTCCTGTCGAGGCGGCGGTGCGCCTTCAGGAACCGAAAGTTGCTCGGGAGGGGAAGACTGTTCATCAACTGGGGAAACGGTATCGTGATCCTGTCGAACAGCTGCATGATTGAGTTCAGAGCCTCGCCGATCTCATTAGCTTCAGCTTCAACGTCGGCGTCGAACAGGGTCTTGCCGACGATTCCGAGCGTCACGCGCATCATCTCTTGATGGATATCCAACGTCTCGCCATTGTGCCAGCGGTCGCGTGTGCGCGCGGCGTACTCGGCCATCACGTGAGCGTAGGAGTTGATGCGCTGTTTGTGAAACGCGGGTTGCGCGAGCCTGCGCTGGCGTCGGTGAAAGTCGCCCTCGCTCGTGAGAAGTCCTTCGCCGAGAAAGCGCTTGGCCATTTGAAGACCGCGGCTCTTGATGAAGTTGCGGCTGTTGGTGACCAGCACGTCTCGGATGTAATCGGGGTTGTTGATCAAATAGATTTGTTGAGGTCCGAACTTGAGGTAAACCACATCTCCGTATTCGAGCGCGGCGTTGAGCAGAAAGCCGGTCGGATCGCGGCGGAACTCGAGGAGGTTGCCGGCGATTGGTTTCCCCTTGGGCCCTGGCGGCGCCTTATCAGACATATGAGATAGTGTAGCGGCGAACCAGTTGAAAATCACGGCTCTCTGCGAAGCGCCACCGGGTGCAACTAAGACCGGGAGGAGTAAACCCGAGGGGAGAA
>JBGPFL010000550.1:0-4390 GCA_041483295.1 Blastocatellia bacterium
CCACTCTCCCCCTCTCCCACTCTCCCACTCTCCCAGTCCCTCCCCTTCTCCCCTTCTCCCCTTCTCAAATGCCGTGTGCTACTATCACTCTTCACTTATGTCAAAGGGTGCGGACCACAACAAAGCAGAAAGGCTCAAAGAGAGACTCCTGCGCGGAGCAGGAAACGCCATCGCCGACTTCAACATGATCGAAGAAGGCGATCGCGTGATGGTCTGCCTCAGCGGCGGAAAGGACAGCTATACTCTCCTGACCCTGTTGCTCGATCTTCAACGCCGGGCGCCCGTGCGCTTCAATCTGCTCGCGGTTAACCTCGACCAGAAGCAGCCCGGCTTTCCGCAGCACGTGCTGCCGGGATATCTCACCGAATTGAAGGTCCCGTTCCGCATAATCGAACGCGACACATACTCGATTGTGAAAGCCCTCGTCCCCGAAGGCAAGACCACCTGCTCGGTCTGTTCGCGGCTGAGGCGAGGAATTCTATACCAAACCGCCGTGTCAGAGGGCTGCACGAGGATCGCGCTGGGCCACCACGCAGACGACATCCTTGAGACATTCTTCCTCAATCTCCTGTTCAGCGGTTCTCTGAAGGCGATGCCGCCGGCGTTGCGAAGCGATGACGGGCGCAACATGGTTATCAGGCCGCTCTCTTATTGCTGGGAGTCTGACATCGCTGCTTTTGCCGAGACACAGAACTACCCTATCATTCCTTGCGACCTGTGCGGGTCCCAGGAAAACCTGAAACGTAAGCGCGTCAAGCGGCTGATTGATGAGCTTCAGAGTGAGATCCCTCAGGTGCGATCCTCGATGCTGAAGGCGCTTGGGAACATCAGCCCTTCGCACTTGATGGACGTGCGGCGGTTCGACTTTCGCTCGCTTGCAAACACGAGCGCGAATCTCGCCGAAGAACTGGATCAGGCCATCGGCGTCCATGGTGACCTGTCCGTATCGACGCTCGCGAATGTCATCCTCAACACGTTCTAGCTTGTGCAGACGCCCTCTTTCGAATCCAGTAACCGCGTTCGTCGACTGCCGCGATGGGTCTTTACGCGTGCATCTCGTTTGAAGGGCGCAGGCGAACGGTCTGCCGGAATCACCTCTGCCGGCGCAAATCATGCGTCG
The DNA here is from genome assembly GCA_041483295.1 of Blastocatellia bacterium. Taxonomy (GTDB): domain Bacteria; phylum Acidobacteriota; class Blastocatellia; order UBA7656; family UBA7656; genus DASYSA01. Next base: position 1,121 of record JBGPFL010000550.1, read on the forward strand.
AAGGTTAGTGAATCGGCGGAGGGGCAAGAGCAAATCAATCGCATAACCCTGTTCGGGTTCTTTGTTCTTCTTGTCATAGTCAGTCTCCTCTTGCGCATATTCTACGCGGGTCACTTATATCAGGACGACGGCTTCTGGTTTACCTCGGCGGAAGAAATCCTGCGAGGTAAAGCGCTGTACCGCGAGATATACTTCGACAAACCGCCGGTACTTCCGCTCCTCTACGCGTTGTTATTCAAAGCCTTCGGCACTCACATCCTCACCATCCGACTGTTCACGATCTTCTATTCGGTCGCCATATCGGCTGTTCTCTACAGTCTGGGGAAGCGACTCTACAATCCACGCGTAGCGTTTCTTGCGGCGGCGATGTTTGTAGTCTTCAGTACTACCTACACAACGGGCCACGTGCAGGGACTGAACACGGACTTCTTGATGATGCTGCCATACACCGCCGGCGCTTACTTCTTCATTCGTTGTCGCCTTGAACCTGGAGAGGGACGAGCAGGAGCACGGAAACGGTGGCTCGCGCTGTTTGGCGGCGCTCTGGCGGGAGTATCGTTTCAGGTCAATCCAAAGGCGGCCTTCGACCTCATATTCTTCGGCATCTTTCTCCTGATCTCGCGTCGATGGTCGGGGAGTCCCGACGCCGCAGACTGTTCCATTCCGCGTCGCAGCGATATCGCGGGGTCGTCACTGTTCGCGCTGGCGCTGGGAGGGTTCGCCGCGGCCTCACTTCCCTTCATTGCTTATCTCGCGGCTCGGCACTCGCTGGGAGCCTATTGGCAATACGTGTGGGCCTGGGGCTCTCGCTATGCCGCCTACTATCCGGCGTCGGATGTCCTGGCCTCTGCATTGCGCCAGAGCGTCGCCTACTTTGGGCTCAACAACACGCTGCTGGTTGGCCTCGCCTTTGTCACGGCAAAGACAATCAGGCGATCGCGAGCGGTCCCGAACGCAACACGGGTCACGGAAGAGGCTGCAGAAGCCGATTTCATTCATCGTCGATTGTGGAAATCGGACCTTACTCTGCTGATCTGGTTTGCGGCTTCGTTTGCGGGGCTCACGGTTGGAGGGAGGTTCTTCGGCCACTACTTCTTCCAGATCATGCCGAGTCTCTGCCTGATCGGCGCTCGCGGGCTGAGCGGAATCAGTTCTGCCTTACAGCGAAGAGGCCCGCGGCGGTTAGTATTTGCTCTCCTCGCGGCCGGCTTTGCTTTCACGATCGTTCGCTTTCACGGTCGAACCGCTGTGCTCGCCGCGGATTGGTTTCGCGGTACTCGAAGCGCGAGCACGGCAGGCTGGTATCACGAGAGGCTCAATCGCGAAGAGCGCAGGGTCGCGTCAGTAGTCAGGGAATTACCAGACAAAGAGGAGTCGGCGGACCAGGTCGGACTGGAAGACATCAGGTTGGACGGCGCGCTCTCTCGCGAGGTCGGAGGGTCGCATGATTACCTTTTCGTATGGGGCTACCGCCCGGAGATCTACTACTGGTCAGGCTTGCTTCCGGCGTCGAGATACCTGAGCACTCAGCCGCTCACGGGAATTCCTGCCGATGTCCACTACTTCGAGAGCGAACGCCGTCTTCTGTTTGACGAGGCAATTACCGCGCAGGCCCGGGAGCAACTTGTGCGCGACCTCGAAGAGACCAGGCCCAGGTACATCATCGATGAGCTGGGCATGTTCAATCCGGAGCTGTCGCTCGAGGATTATTCAGAGCTGCACGAGTTCATGGAGAACTACAGGTATTACGGCACGACTGATCGATTCCTGATCTATCGAAGAAGAGAGGATCGAAAGAAACGATGAGAGAGAAATGCGAAATTCGAAATTCGAAATTCGAAATTTCTAATCGTGAAAGGTGAAATGCGCATTTCGCATTTCGAATTTCGCATTTCCTAAGTTTCCTCAAGAATTCGCGCCAGGTTCACCCTGTTACCCATCAGACAGGCATGGCCCGCTCCTTCAATCACTCGTACAACCGCACGGGGCATTCTCCGAGCCATAGCCCTTGCCTCCCGTACGGACGGAATGAGCAGGTCCTTCTCGCCGGCGATGAACAGCGTTGGAGCTTGAATCTCGTGGAGCCGATCTTCGACGTTGAACTCCGCGATCAACTTCAACCGCCGCGCGTAACTTTCCCGCTTGACTGTCCTGATAGCCGCGAAGAAGCGCCTGCGGTCTTCGGGTCTCACTCCATCGGCCAGCAATCCCAGAAAGCTCGCGCCGCTTCGAGCAAGCCATGTCGTCGAAAGCGGCAGCACTGACGCAAGCCATGCCCCCAGCCTGATTTGGAGCCGTCGGCGAAAACGGGGAAATGAGTTCACAACCACCATCCGTTCGACCATCGCGGGATAGCGCAGCGCAAACGAGAACGCCACGGTTCCCCCGAATGATTCCCCAAGAATCGTAGCGCGGCTTTCCTCATTGTCCTCGATGATAGCGGCGACATCGTCCGTCAGATCGTCATACGAGAACCCGCCGCCCTCACGCGATCTGAACGTCACCACTCTATAAGACTCTGCAAGCAGCGGACCCTGTTTGAAGAAGAGCTCACCTGTGCCGTCCAGACCCGGGATGTAGATCAGCAGGGGACCCGAGCCTTCGACTCGATAAGGAGGGATGTCATTTGTCACTTGTCATTTGTCCGTTGTCCCTGGTCAGTTGTCCGTTGTTCGTCCCGCAAGATCAGTAGCGCCGCTCGGAATTCGCTCAACAGTCCGAGCAACTGACAACTGACCACGGACAACGGACAAATGACAAGTGACAAGCCCCGCTACGCGCCGATCTCGTCGAGTAGGCGCTGGGCCACAACTCGGGGGTTATCGCTTGAAGTTATGGCGCGGCCGATGACCAGAAAGTCGGCTCCATCGCGTATCGCATCGAGAGGGGTCGCGATTCGCTTCTGGTCTCCGGTTGCAGTTCCGGCGAGTCTGATGCCGGGCGTCAGGATTATGAAGCCTTCTGAAGCGACGAACTCCCTAATCAACCTGATCTCGCGGGGCGATGCGACGACTCCGTCCAATCCCGAATCCCGAGCCAGAGCGGCCAGCCTCACGACTTCAGAGTTCATGTCCGTGTTGACACCGACTTCGGCCAGGTTGGTTTCATCCATACTTGTAAGCACGGTGACACCGAGGACTGCCGGGCGCGTCATCCACAGAATCCCTCGATCCTTGACCGCGTGGGCCGCAGCCCGCATCATCTCCGCTCCACCCAGCGCGTGAACGTTGAAGATAGACACGCCCAGGCGCGCGGCAGACTCCGCGGCGC
>JBGPFL010000551.1:0-4388 GCA_041483295.1 Blastocatellia bacterium
ACAAAGAGAAGAGCGGCCATTGCGAGAACAGATCGAGCTCTCATTGCCCTGATTGTCCCCCATTTTCGAGCGCTTCTTTGAGCAGCTTGTTTACAAGCTGCGGATTGGCTCGGCCGCCGCTCGACTTGATGACCTGGCCGACAAAGTAACCGAAGAGGTTCGTCTTTCCCGCGCGATACTGTTCAAGCTGTTTCGGGCTGGATGCGATCGCGGCTTCGACGAGCGCGGTGATCTGGGCTACGTCCGACACCTGGCCGCCCCCCATTTCGGCGACCACCTGCTCACAAGACCGGCCCGACCTGTACATCTCCACTAACGCGTCCTTTGCCATCTTGCCGCTGATCGTTCCGGCGTCGATCATCTTAATCATGGAGCCGAGAGATTCCGCTGTAATCGGGCTGGCGCTGATGGCAATGCCGGAGTTCTTAAGCTCTCGAACCAGCTCGTTCAGGATCCAGTTGGCCGCCGCCTTCGGGCTGCCGCTCGCGCGAGCCGCCGCCTCGTAGTAGTCAGCCATCGCTCGCGAGTCGATCAACTGTGCAGCGTCGTCTGCGGATAAGCCGTATTCTTCGATAAACCGCCGGCGCCGGGCTTCAGGCAACTCGGGCATCTGCCGCCGCTGTTCGTCGAGCAGAGCCTCTGTGACGGTCAGCGGAGGCAGGTCGGGTTCCGGGAAGTAGCGATAGTCGTGGGCCTCTTCTTTAGATCGCATCGAGTACGTCTTGGACTCGCGTTCGTTCCACAGCCGCGTCTCCTGAATAATGCGTTCCCCCGATTCTATCGCCGCGATCTGCCGGTCTATTTCGTACTCGATCGCGCGTTGCAGAAAGCGAAAGGAGTTAAGGTTCTTAAGCTCGACCCTGGTGCCTAACTTTTCCGCGTCGCGCAGTCGAACGGACACATTCGCGTCGCAGCGCAGATTGCCCTCTTCCATGTTGCCGTCGCAGACATCGACATACTGCAGCGTGCGGTGCAGGTATTGAACGTAATCGTAGGCCTCCCACGAGGAGCGAAAATCAGGCTCGGATACTATCTCGGCGAGGGGAGTGCCGCTGCGGTTCAGGTCAACGTAGGACTTGGACGATTCAGGGATACCCTCGTGCAGCGACTTGCCCGCGTCCTCCTCGATATGGAGCCGCGTAATTCGAAAGCGCTTGATCGTCCACTCGACGGGATGGCCGGACTCGTTGCGCTCCGCGGTCGGGATTTCGACCCAGCCATGCTCCGAGAAGGGCCGGTCATACTGTGATATTTGATAGCCCTTGGGCAGATCGGGATAGAAATAGTTTTTGCGCGAGAAGATCGATTCGTGATTGATCTCCAGGTTAAGCGACAGGGCGGCCCTCGCAGCCATCTCTACGACGCGGCGATTGAGCACCGGCAATGCGCCCGGCAGCCCGAGACAGACCGGGCAGGTGTTCGAGTTGGGCTCGTCGCCGAAACGCGTCGAGCAACTGCAAAAGATCTTCGAATCGGTCTTGAGCTGGGCGTGTATCTCAAGTCCGATGACAGGTTCATACTTGTCTCTCATAGCTCATTCGTTTCGCGTTTCGCGTTTCTCGTTTCTCGTTTCCCAGATGGTGGGCGAGGCAGAGTATAGCATCGTCAGATTGAGTGTGGGTAGTAAGGACTCGTTTCTCGTTTTCCGTTTCTCGTTAGCTGGTCACCGAGATCAGTTGGGCCGTATTCAGTGCGTGGAGAACGAGAAACGCTAAACGAGAAACGAGAAACGAATCCTCACAGCGACCGCACGCACTCATACTTGCTCAATCGACGTCGCGCAAGTTTGTTCATCCGCAGAGGCGCGCGAGCCGCCGCCCCCTTCACGCGATCGAGCAGCTCTCGCATCTGACTGGTTTGACCCACGGCTCGATGCATTTCGCGCAAGCTCATCGGGCGCGTCAGGGTCAGATCGACGTTCGAGATGCTGATCTCGGAGAAGCTCCCCTTAACCCGCAGAGTTGCCCCGGCAACAATGGTCGCCGCAAGTTCCAGCTCGTTCACTCCGTCCCACGGAATGAATGCATACTCGCGCCCGTCCCGCATCTCTCGCACGCCCTCGCTACCGATCTCGACGGTCTGTCGAGCCTCCCGTGCGAACACCCTCAACAGGGTCACGTAAACCAACCACATTGCGGCGACGAAACCGCCGACAACCAGGAACAAGATCACACCGGCCAGAATGTGTGCGAAGGCGTACACCGCAGCCACTGCCAGAACCGCTCCGATCAACAGATAGATGAAGGTGAGGACCACCGCAAGCTTTCGATAAGCCCTGGTATACAGGAGACTGCCCCTTCGCTGAATCAGCACTTTCTGCATCCACTCTCACCTTCAGGGTTATCCGTTGAGAAAATCTGAGTCGATTATAACAGCAGTCCCGGCGGCGGCGAATTAGGCGCGGTTGAGATTGAGGCAAGTAGCAACTGAGCTGGGAGGAGCAGCCCTGTACGGGCGGGCCTCCGAGCCCGCCCCTCAGTCAATGACCAAGCACTGATCAGGGGCGGGCACGGAGGCCCGCCCGTACAAGGTTACCATAGAATCAGTCCCAGTCGTAGAAGCGAGGAGCAAGGGTCCTTTGCTTGACAACACCTACCTCGCGTGTAGACTAATTGCTGTCAGAATCATTCAGACACGATGAGTTCGAGTTTGATGTTTTTGGAACGGTAGCGGTCTGACGCAGTCATACCAGAGGGCTTCTCGACAGCATCAAGAACTGTGCTCGGGGTTATCTTCGCTGATTGGCTTGAAGGAAGATTGATGCAAATCTCCGACACCAACATAGTGTTAGAACCGGTCCTGGCCCCGGCAACCCGCGAGCTCACGCTCGGCGAGATCGCCGAGACGGTCAAGAACCTGAGCGGGGTTCCATCGCTGGCTCAGATCAAGGAATGGTTCTCTGCTCTTCTCCTTCGGCAACGGGACTACGAACACCATCGTCTCTTCGCGAGTCGAAAGTATGCTCGTAATCTGGTCGTACGCAGCTCGTTCGCCGAACTCCTTCTCCTGTGCTGGCGTCCGGGCCAGCGCACTCCGATTCACGATCACGGCGGATCGGTCGGTGTAGTCATCGTTTGTGAGGGACTGCTGACGGAAACAATGTTCGAGCATCTGCCCGAAGGGCGGGTTCGGCCCTATGACACGTATAAGTGGGGACCCGGCTCTGTTACCGGCGCCGACGTGCCCGACATTCACCAGTTGCTAAACCTTCAACCTGAAGGACGCGAATTGGTGACGCTCCATTGTTACTCGCCGCCCCTTTCGGTGCTCAACACCTACAGTCCCCGCAGCTCACGAGTCGGGCGATGGCGCGAAGGCTATTTCAGCGGCGGGGCGGGTATTTGAGATTCAGGTTCCGGGCCTCAGCAGGGGGATTCGATATGAAACCAGAAGCGTACGTCGGACTAAACGCCTCGGCGAGGCGTGCGATCTTCCTGCTCGCCCTCGCTTTGTCGATGTTAGGTGGAGTCGCGCAGGCACAATCGGGAAGGCGGTTGCCGAACAGGAGTGACTCGCCGCCGGCCCCACCCTCTACTGCGCCAACCGCGCCTGCCGAGCAGCCAACTCCCACTAAGTCGGACAAACCCAAGCAGCAGTTGTTGGTCACAAAGTCCTTGAACGATAGTTTTTCCAACTACTACTCTGACCTCGTAGTGCGAGCCTGCCTGGACCGCCTGAAGGAGGGTGCTTATGCGTCGGTCTCTTTGGCGCGAGAGATGAACCGCAAGGAAGCGAGCGACTTCGCGAAGAACTCTACAGATACTCATGTGTTGTGGCTCGAGTGGGACTCCGACAGGATGGGCAGTTCGCAGTCCGACCAGGCTCAGACAAACAGCTACATCAACTACGCCCTGTACACTCCGGGCACTGGCAAGATCAAGACTTCCGGCCGGGTCCATCCGGGTGACTATCGCAACCGGACGGGGGTGGGCGGTGTCGGAATACCACTCCCGATCCCCAATAGTGCTGTGGCACTCGAGTTTATGCTCAAAGAGAGCGGGCGCGAAATCGCGCAACGGGTGATTAATTCGCTCAACATCGGCAGACCTAACCATTGATCCGACGACAAGACACCGCAACGAAAAACCCGAGTCTCACGAGTCAGCACGAATCATTCGCGGGCATTCGAGGGATTCGTGACATTCGGGGCTGTCCTGTCTCAGTCGGCCCCTGGGCTGAACAACCGCATGAGATATGGATTTGTAATTGATCATCGAGCGTGCATCGGGTGCCACGCCTGCACGGTAGCCTGCAAATCAGAGAACGAAGTCCCGCTGGGCACGTTCCGTACCTGGGTGAAGTACATCGAGAAGGGCGAGTATCCAAATACTAACCGGTTCTTCTCGGTTCTCAGGTGCAACCACTGCGACGACGCGCCGTGCGTAACG
>JBGPFL010000552.1:0-4359 GCA_041483295.1 Blastocatellia bacterium
CCGTGTGGGGGGGGGCCCCGGCCCCCCCCCTTTAAAATTCTTGTCCCAAATTGGGGGGGGGGCCGGGCGGCCCGCCCGTACAGAGCATTCTCAAATTAGTCCAGGCAAAGTTTGAACTCTGAATAAGGTCTAAAAACCCGAACAAGCTCTATGAGTCGCACGGCAAAACTCAAACTTCTAGTGATTCTTCTGGCGCTGGCTCTTCCTGTGCTGGTACGAGGCGGCGACTCGGCGACCGAGTTGGAAAGAGTGGGCTTGAAACTCCCTCTCGGAATTCCCGCGGAAGTCTGGTCTTACTTCGTTCCTAATGACAATCGCATGACGCCGGCTAAGATCGAGTTTGGCAGGCAGCTCTTCTTCGACAAGCGACTATCGCTCGACGGCACGGTTAGCTGCGCTACGTGTCACGATCCGGGTCTCGCATTTACGGATGGCAAGAGTGTGGCTGAGGGCATCGCGGGCAAGCGAGGTACGCGCAACTCGCCCTCCCTGTTCAATGCGATGTTCAACTCGGGCCAGTTCTGGGACGGCAGAGCCGCATCTCTTGAAGCGCAGGCCCTGCTGCCGCTCATAAATCCCGATGAGATGGGAAATGCTTCACACTCCCAGGTGATCGATCGACTTCAACTCGCGCCCGAGTACGTCAGGCAGTTTCAGGAAGTGTTCGGTGGAAACCTGACCATTGAGGGAATCGGGAAGGCGATTGCCGCGTATGAGCGCACGCTCGTTTCAGCCAATGCCCCGATCGACCGATTCATCGCCGGCGACCGAGAAGCGATAAGCGCGGCTGCGCAGCGGGGCTTCGCGCTGTTTCGAGGCCGGGCCCGCTGTTCTGTCTGCCACACGGTCAATCCGTCGTTCCCCTTCTTGTCGGATCAGAACTACCGCAACACAGGTGTAGCTACCAGCAGTCCGGGCTTTGAGGCCCTCGCGGGACGGGCGACGCAGGCAGTAAGGGGTGGCGACCAGGCTGCCGCGCTCCGCGGGCTGGCAAAGGAGAAGGCCACTTCAGAACTGGGCCGCTTCATGGTGAGTGGCAGCCCACTCGACATCGGCTCATTCAGAACACCCTCCCTCCGGAATGTTGAGTTGACCGCGCCATACTTCCATAACGGAAGCGGTGCCACACTAAAGGACGTCCTCAGCTTCTATAGCAAGGGTGGCGGGGATGATCCGCGGCGCGACTGGGAGTTGCAACCCCTCGGCCTGACGGACCGCGAGCAAGAGGACCTTATCGAGTTTCTGAAGTCGCTCACCAGTGACGACGCGCGGCGAGCGGCTCAAGAATCAAAGCGCTAGCACCTCAAAGACCGGTTTATGCCACAAAGACACAGAATTGCGGATTGCGGATTGCGGAAACTGCCGCACAAGCTAACTGCCCTCCTCTTTGTGCTCCTTCGTGTCTTGGTGTCTTAGTAGCGGAAGGCAGTTTTTCTCCGCGGCATGCCAGGTGAGGATCTCAACGTTCAAGTTGCTGTTGTAAACGACAAGCTGAAGCTTGAACTCTGAACCAATAGGATGATGAGAAAGTTCAGAGTTCGACCTTAAGGTCGCTCTTGTTAGTCTCGAGTGCGTCTGATCTTACTTCACCCTTCTTTTCTTCCGGAGAACCAATGACTATGAGAATACGCTCGGTGGGCAGTGTGCTTGTTGCCATTCTGCTGTGCCATTTGTCACTCGCACAGGACGGCAGTGTCTGGACCACAAAGAAGTCCGGCTGGCAGTTGATCACGCCAGCACAACGCGCTGAGGTGTTCGACTTCGCCGAAAGCTTCAAGTCTTACCTGCGTGTTGCAAAAAGCGCTCTGACTTCGACTCGCGAAGTCATTCGGATGGCCCGGGCGGCAGGCTTTGCGGAGTTCACGGACCCTTCCCAGGTGAAAGCCGGCGCCCGCCTGATCGTCAACGGCAGGGACCGCGCGGTGATTTTGGTCGTGGTCGGATCTGAACCAATCGTCAACGGGTCGCGCGTGGTCGGCACTCATCACGACAGCCCCCACATCGACCTGAAGGCGCGGCCGATCTATGGGGCGCCCGGTGGGTTCGCGCTCTTCAAAACTATCTACTATGGCGGAATCAAGAAGTATCAGTGGGCAAACGAACCGCTCGCGTTAATCGGCCGGATAGACACAACCGACGGACGCACGATCGATATTTCGATCGGGATGAATCCGGGCGACCCGGTGTTCGTGATTCCTGATAACGCGCCGCATTCCGATACCGAGCTGCGCACTCGCACCTATACAAACGTGCTAGAGGGCGAGGAACTGGATCCGGTCGCCGGCAGCATTCCGGGTGATAACACTTCTGTGGTTGCCGAAGTGATCAGGCAGTTGAGCGCAACCTACAAGATCAAAGAAGAGGACTTTGCGAGCGCGGAGCTTCAACTCGTGCCGGCAGCGCAGCCCGCGGACGTCGGAGTCGATCGAGGACTGGTGGGCGCATATGGACAAGACGACAGGCTGTCGTCCTATTGCGCCGCCCGAGCCGTCATCGATCTGAAGGGAACTCCCCGCTACACGTCGCTGGCTTACCTCTCGAACTTCGAAGAGGTCGGATCGGTCAACAACACCGGAGCGGCTTCGCAGATGTTGAGCTCGGCTCTGGCCAGGTTGATCGGATCTCAGCAGGGGGCTGCGTATAACGATCTGGAGTTGCGCCGCGCGCGACGCAACCCGCAGGTCGTCTCTGCCGACACTAATGATGGGATCAATCCGATATTTCCCAAAACCGCCGAGCCGACGAACGCAGCGCAGCTCGGATATGGGGTGACGATCAAGCGCTACGGCCGTGGGTTCGACGCGAATTCGGAGTTCATCGCTCGCATTCGAGGGATACTCGATCAGAAAGCCATTCCGTGGCAGACGCAGACTCCGAAGGTTGATGTTGGTGGGGGAGGGACTATTGGAGGTTTCATGTCAGCCGAAGACATGGAGGTCATCGACCTCGGGGTGCCGCTGCTGTCGATGCACGCGACGTTCGAGATGTCTTCAAAGGTTGATGTGTGGAATTTCTACAGGTTCATGACGGCGTTCTATCAGAGCTGAAGGAGAAATGCGAATTTCGAAATGCGAAATGCGAACGACTAACCGGAGAGTAGCGACCTCAGCCTCGGCTCCAACGCAGTTCGAATCTCGGGGTCAGAGAGCGCATATTCGAACAGCGTCTTCAGGTAGTTGATCGGATCTCCGATCGTCAACCATTCGCCCTCGATGACAGACTGGGCCACAACCTTTCCGCCGCGTCTTATGTATTCTCGCACAGCGTCGGTCAGCCATAGTTCATTCGATTTGCCGAGCGGAATCTCAGTGAGTATCTGAATGACATCGGTCGACAGCAGAAAGCGGCCGAACATCGCCAGATTGGATCGTGCCTCTTCCAGCGAAGGCTTCTCGACCACATCGTACATCTCGAGCTCGCCGCTTCCTTCCTTGATCTGGGCGATGCCGTATCTAACAACATCCTCCCACGCGACTTCCTGAGTGCCGGCCACCAGCGCGCCGGTGCGGGCGTGATTGTCTATGAGCTGGCGCGCGAAGGGAAGCTTGGACTTGATGATATCGTCGCCGTACGCATAGATGAATCCCTCTCCTTGCGGGATGTGCGGGCGGGCGACCAGCAGCGGTGTGCCGTTTCCATACGGTCCGCTCTGAGGCTCGAAGATCAGCTCAACTGAGGCGAGCTTGTCAACGAATCCATCCAGTGCGGTATGTCTGCCCCGCGGCGGCAGGTTCGAGAGATCGTACTGGCGGTGCAGCGGGTCGGGGTTAGCGCCGGTGATGACGATGATCTTCTTGAGGCCGGAGTCTACGTACTCTTCGATGATGAGTTGAATGGCCGGTTTGTTTATTATGGGCAGAAGCTCTTTGGGATAGCCGAGCGACACGGGCAGCATCCTCGTTCCGGAACCCGCTGCCGCTATCACTCCGGTTTCAACTTTCATTAGACGATCTCCCGTCGCACGTCATCGAAAATATCACGACGCCGTTTCCCCGACAAGCAAAGCCCCCCGTAGTAATGTGCGTTGAAATCTCGTCCGGGATCAGGGATTCACTGCGGAGGGATTCACCGCGGAGGCGCAGAGGACGCAGAGGTTGCGCAGAGGAAATCCTTCGCGTGTTCAAAAACCCGCTCGAAGCTCGTTGCGCTAACCTGGATAGGATCGTCTGTCTGTCTTCATCATCACGAAGGCATCAATCGCGTCGTTGTAGTACTGCTCGATTCGCTCAAAGAGGAAGTAGCCGTGTTTTTCGTAGAAGCCCCGCGCGCCGGAATCGTCAACCGGAGTTTCAAGGTAGATCGCTTCAGCGCCGCGCTTCCACAGCCACGACTCGATCTCCGCCAGCAGCAAGCTCCCGA